>NZ_WJZM01000020.1:0-89454 GCF_021609545.1 Pseudomonas sp. PA-1-6B | reverse complement strand
ATCTCTCGTAAGCGGGAGGCGAATTCTACAGCGTTACACGCTGCTGTCAACACCTCTTTTTCAACTTCCTTTTGGCTTCGATGAACTGAAGCAACTTGCTGCCGAAAACTGCATAACTCATTGTTTACCAAGGAGTTTTCCGTTTCGACTGCGCCGGAAGTGGGGCGAATTATAGGCTTCCAGAATCTGCCGTCAACCTTCTTTTTCACATTTCTGTCATATAAGTCAAAAAAGGCCCAATAACGCAAACGCCGGCCCCAAGGGGCCGGCCTTTTACCTACCGAGCCTTACAGGCTAGGGAAGGCGAATTGCGACGCTTCATGGCTGGCCCGTTGCGGCCAGCGCTGGGTGATCGCCTTGCGGCGGGTATAGAAACGCACCCCATCCGGCCCATAGGCATGCAAGTCGCCAAACAGCGAGCGCTTCCAGCCACCAAAGCTGTGATACGCAACCGGCACAGGCAGCGGCACGTTAACCCCCACCATGCCGACTTCAATCTCATCACAGAACAGGCGCGCCGCTTCACCGTCACGGGTGAAGATACAAGTACCGTTGCCGTATTCATGATCGTTGATCAGCTGCATCGCCGCTTCCAGGCTATCCACCCGCACTACGCACAGCACCGGCCCAAAGATCTCTTCTTTATAGATACGCATCTCAGGGGTGACGCGGTCAAACAAGCTGCCGCCGAGGAAAAAACCTTGCTCATGCCCGGCAACACTCAAGCCACGGCCATCAACGACCAGCTCAGCCCCCGCCGACACACCGTCTTCTATATAGCCACTGACTTTATCTCGCGCCTGCCCCGTCACCAACGGGCCCATATCCAGCCCGCAAGAAGTGCCCGCACCAATCTTCAACGCCTTGACCTGCGGCACCAGCTTGGCGATCAATGCATCCGCGACCTGATCGCCCACACACACAGCCACTGAGATCGCCATGCAACGCTCACCGCAGGAACCATAAGCCGCGCCCATCAGGGCACTCACAGCGTTATCCAGGTCTGCATCCGGCATCAGCACCGCGTGATTCTTCGCCCCACCCAGCGCCTGCACGCGCTTGCCACGTTTGGTCGCTTCGGAATAGATGTACTCGGCAATCGGCGTAGAGCCTACAAAGCTCAAGGCTTTGACTTCCGGAGCTTCGATCAATGCGTCCACCGCGCCCTTGTCGCCATGCACCACGCTGAGCACGCCTTTGGGCAGTCCGGCTTCCTGCAACAGCTGCGCGATCAACAGCGTCGAACTCGGGTCGCGCTCTGAAGGTTTAAGGATGAAACAGTTACCGCAGACAATCGCCAGCGGGTACATCCACAACGGCACCATCGCCGGGAAGTTGAACGGGGTGATACCCGCCACCACGCCCAACGGCTGGAAGTCCGACCACGCATCAATGTTCGGCCCTACGTTGCGGCTGTATTCACCCTTGAGAATCTCCGGCGCCGAGCACGCGTACTCCACGTTCTCGATCCCACGCTTGAGTTCACCCGCGGCGTCTTCCAGGGTCTTGCCATGTTCTTCGCTGATCAACTGCGAGATCCGTGCTTCGTTCTGCTCCAGCAGTTGCTTGAAACGAAACATCACTTGGGCACGCTTGGCCGGCGGCGTATTGCGCCAAGCCGGAAACGCCGCCTTGGCTGAGTCAATCGCCTGTTGAATGGTTTCACGACTGGCCAAAGGCACCTGGTGAATCACCTGCCCGGTAGACGGGTTATAAACGTCGGCACTACGACCGCTGTCGTTGACCAGCTCACCGTTGATCAAATGCTGGATAAGGCTCATGCAGGGCTCCTGAAAAATTGTTCTATATAGAAGGAGAAATCAGTCGATCTTGTTCAGCACTTCGCCGACCGCGTCAAACAGACGGTCCAGGTCCTGCGGCTTGCTGTTGAAGGTTGGCCCGAACTGCAGGGTGTCGCCGCCAAAACGCACATAGAAACCGGCCTTCCACAACGCCATGCCGGCCTCGAATGGACGCACGATGGCATCTCCATCACGTGGGGAAATCTGAATCGCACCGGCCAGGCCGTAGTTGCGAATGTCGATCACATTCTTGCTGCCCTTCAAACCGTGCAGCGCATTCTCAAAGTGCGGCGCGACTTCGGCTACGCTCTGCACCAGGTTTTCTTTCTGCAACAGGTCCAATGCCGCCAAGCCCGCCGCGCAAGCCACCGGGTGCGCCGAGTAGGTGTAACCGTGGGGGAATTCCACTGCGTATTCCGGCGTCGCCTGGTTCATGAAGGTCTGGTAGATCTCGCTGCTGGCAATCACCGCGCCCATCGGGATCGCGCCGTTGGTAACTTGCTTGGCAATGCACATCAGGTCCGGGGTCACGCCGAAGCTGTCGGCACCGAACATCGAGCCGGTGCGGCCAAAGCCCGTGATCACTTCGTCGAACACCAACAGGATATTGTGCTGGTCGCAAATTTCGCGCAGACGCTTGAGATACCCCTGCGGTGGCACCAATACCCCAGCGGAACCGGCCATAGGCTCGACAAATACGGCTGCGATGTTCGACGCGTCATGCAGCTCGATCAGCTTGAGCAACTCATCGGCCAAGGCAATACCGCCCTGCTCCGGCATGCCCCGGGAGAAGGCGTTGCTGGCCAGCAAGGTGTGAGGCAGATGGTCAACATCCATCATCGCCTGGCCAAACAGCTTACGGTTACCGTTCACACCGCCCAGGCTGGTACCGGCAATGTTCACGCCGTGGTAACCACGGGCGCGACCAATCATCTTGGTCTTCGTGGCCTGGCCTTTCAGGCGCCAGTAGGCCCGCACCATCTTCACCGCCGTATCGGCACATTCAGAGCCCGAATCGGTGAAGAACACATGATTCAGGTTGCCTGGGGTCAGGTCGGTGATCTTTTCCGCCAACTGGAAGGACAACGGATGACCGTACTGGAAACCTGGAGAGTAGTCCAAGGTGCCCAATTGCTTGGCGACCGCTTCCTGGATTTCCTTGCGCGTATGCCCGGCGCCACAGGTCCAAAGGCCCGACAACGAATCATAGACCTTGCGCCCCTTGTCATCGGTCAACCAGCTACCTTCGGCGGCCACGATCAGGCGGGGATCGCGCTGGAAGTTGCGGTTGGCGGTGTAAGGCATCCAGTGCGCATCCAGCTTCAATTGGCTGGCCAGGGACGATGGGGCGTTTTCGGGCATGTTCATCAGCAAAACCTCGCAGGGCAAAAGGCAGCGTCGGGATTGAAAAAGCGTTGTTGCAGCTAAATTGCCACGGGGATAAAGTCGGTGAAATCCAACTCTTCTAACCTTCAGTCAGGACTTCACTAAACTATGAGCAGCCGTCGTCCCGACCCTTTGGCCCAAGTCAGTGACTTCGATATTCGCCTGCTGCGCATCTTTCGCAGCGTGGCGGAGTGCGGCGGCTTCTCGGCAGCGGAAACCGTTCTCGGCATCGGGCGCTCGGCCATCAGCCAGCAGATGAGCGACCTTGAGCAACGACTCGGGCTACGACTCTGCCAACGCGGCCGCGCCGGTTTTTCCCTGACGGAAGAAGGCCGCGAGGTCTATCAATCTGCCCTGCAACTGCTGAGTGCCCTGGAAAGTTTTCGCACCGAGGTCAACGGCCTGCACCAACATTTGCGCGGCGAGTTGATCATTGGCCTCACCGATAACCTTGTCACTCTGCCCCATATGCGCATCACCCACGCATTGGCGCAGTTGAAAGAACGCGGCCCGGACGTGCAGATCCAGATCCGCATGATCGCCCCCAATGAAGTGGAGCAAGGCGTACTCGACGGTCGTCTGCACGTCGGTGTGGTGCCCCAGGCCAGCGCACTGTCGGGCCTGGAATACCAGCCGTTGTACAGCGAACGTTCCTTGCTCTATTGCGCGGTCGGCCACCCGCTGTTTTACGCCGACAACAAGCAACTCGACGACGAGCGCGTCGACAGCCAGGACGCCATCGCCCCCACCTTCCGCTTACCTGCGGAAATCCAGGCCCATTACCAGGCGCTCAACTGCACCGCCAGTGCGTCAGACCGTGAAGGCATGGCGTTCCTGATTCTAACCGGGCGTTATATCGGCTACCTGCCCGACCACTACGCCAGCCTGTGGGTACAACAAGGCCGACTGCGTGCGTTGAAACCGGCTACACGTTTTTACGATTTGAGCCTGGCATCGGTCACGCGCAAGGGCCGTCGCCCTCATTTGGTGCTGGAAAGCTTCCTTGAAAGCCTGGCCGCCACCCGCTGATTCGGGCCTCGCACAAAAAGCTGAGCACATGGACAGCTTTTTGCAAGGACTCAAGGACCTTGAACCATCCGCCTTGAGTTGACCCGCCATGCCCCCAGAATCCTCCAGCCCCAGCGACCTCATCTACGGCCTCAACGACCGGCCGAAACCACTGCCGGCTCTCCTCGCGGCGCTGCAACATGTATTGGCGGCGTTCGTCGGCATCATCACGCCGCCTCTGATTATTGGCTCCACCCTCGGCCTCACCGCCCACTTGCCCTACCTGATCAGCATGGCGTTGATGGTTTCCGGCGTAGGCACCTTCATCCAGGCACGCAGGCCGTTTGGTATCGGTGCCGGCATGATCTGCCTGCAAGGCACCAGCTTTGCGTTTCTCGGCGCGGTGTTGTCTGCAGGCTTTCTGGTGAAACAACGCGGCGGCAGCCCGGAAGACATTCTGGCGATGATTTTCGGCGTGTGCTTCTTTGGCGCGGCGGTACAGATTGTATTGAGCCGCTTTATCGGCCAACTGCGCCGCGTGATCACACCGCTGGTGACCGGCATTGTGATTACGCTGATCGGCATCAGCCTGATCAAAGTGGGTATCACCGACCTCGGCGGCGGTTTCAATGCACCGGACTTCGGCGCCCCCGCCAACCTGGCGCTGGGTCTGTTCGTTGTACTGACGATCATCCTGCTCAACCGCTCGAACACGCCCTGGGTACGCCTGTCGGCCATCATCATCGGCCTGGCCCTGGGCAGCCTCGCGGCGTGGTTCAGCGGTAAACTGATTCCCCAGGCTTTGCCTGACCTGCCATTGGTCAGCCTGCCTACACCATTCCGCTTTGGTTTCAACTTCGACTGGAGCGCCTTCCTGCCGATTGCGCTGATTTATCTGATCAGCAGCATCGAAACCGTCGGCGACCTCACCGCCAATTGCATGATTGCCCGCCAGCCTATCAGCGGCCCTTCTTATATAAGCCGGCTCAAGGGCGGCGTCCTCGGCGATGGGGTGAGCTGCATGATCGCCGCCACTTTCAGCGCTTTCCCCAACACCACGTTTGCGCAGAACAATGGCGTGATCCAGCTCACCGGCGTGGCCAGCCGCTACGTCGGTTTATACATCGGCGTGTTGCTGTTCTGTCTGGGCCTGTTTCCGCTGATTGGCGCCGTGCTGCAGCAAATCCCCAAGCCGGTGCTGGGCGGCGCGACCCTGGTGATGTTCGGCAGTGTGGCCGCGGCCGGCGTGCGCATTCTCGCCCAGGCACCGCTGGATCGACGCAGCATGCTGATTATCGCCACCTCGTTCGGTGTTGGCCTGGGTATCGCCGCGCAACCCAACCTGCTGCACCTGATGCCGACACTGGTGCAGAACCTGTTCGACTCCGCCATCACCAGCGGCGGTATCACCGCCATCCTCCTGTGCCTGTTACTGCCGGAGGCCAAGGCAAGTACCACCGCCGCAAACCACACTCCGGAACGCGACAGCCTGGAACCGCTTTGACGGTTTTATTGCATCAGGACTTGTCTGAGGCTTGAGGGTGGGTTATCTGTGCACACGTCGTCTCTATCGATCAGCACGGAAACCTCCATGAGCCTCGAAGTTCCTGCCCACAGCAACCACGGCGGCAAACCCGCCAGCCGCATTCGGCAAAAGAATGAACAAGCGATTCTCCAGGCTGCTGAAGATGAATTCGCGCGCCATGGCTACAAAGGCACCAGCATGAACACCATCGCTGCCAGCGCCGGGCTGCCCAAGGCCAACTTGCACTACTACTTCACCAACAAGCTGGGCCTGTACATCGCAGTGCTGAGCAACATCCTCGAACTCTGGGACAGCACCTTCAACGCGCTGACGGCCGAGGATGACCCGGCCGTGGCGCTCGCTCGCTACATCCGCACCAAAATGGAATTCTCGCGCCGCCAACCCCAAGCCTCACGGATCTTCGCCATGGAGATCATCAGCGGTGGCGAATGCCTCACTGAATATTTCGGCCAGGACTATCGGGCCTGGTTCAGTGGCCGTGCAGCGGTGTTCCAGGCGTGGATCGACGCCGGCAAAATGGACCCCGTCGACCCCGTGCATCTGATCTTCCTGCTGTGGGGCAGCACCCAGCACTACGCTGACTTCGCCACCCAGATCTGCCGCGTCACCGGTCGCACCAAGCTGACCAAGCAGGACATGGAAGATGCCGGCACCAACCTGATCCATATCATTCTCAAAGGCTGCGGCATCAAGCCAGCCCTATAAACGAAGCGATTTATGTCTTTTACGCTCACCGGCTTTTGCGAGTTTCGTGAAGAAATACGCAAAAGCCGCTTTATCACCTTGGCAGCGCCGATTACCAGCCCGCAGGACGCCCAAGCGTTTTTCGAGCGACACAGCGACCTGAACGCAACGCACAACTGCTGGGCCTGGAAGCTGGGCGATCAATACCGCAGCAGCGATGACGGCGAACCCGGTGGCACCGCCGGGCGCCCGATACTCGCGGCCATCGAGGCCCAAGGCTTTGATCAGGTGGCCGTATTGGTGATCCGCTGGTACGGCGGCATTCAACTGGGCACTGGTGGCTTGGCCCGCGCCTATGGCGGCGGGGCCAATAAATGCCTGCAAAATGCCGAGCGCATCGAGCTGATCAGCCGCGTACCTCTGAGCTGCGCCTGTGGCTTCTCCGAGCTGAACCTGGTGAAGCTGCGCGTCGCTGAACTCGGCGGGCTTGTGGTGGAAGAAACCTTCACCGCCAACGGCGTAGAGCTGCAACTCGCCCTGGGGGAGGCGCACATCGACACCCTGCAAACCCAGCTCGCCGACCTGAGCCGTGGGCGCATCCTGCTCGAACGCTGAAACTGCTACTGTTATGCGCTGAACTCCCTGAACCGCGATTTCAAAGGAAGCCTTTCATGTCTACGCCAAAAACCGCACTGATCATCGGCGCCTCGCGCGGGCTGGGCCTTGGCCTGGTCAAGCAACTGCTCCAGGACGGCTGGGACGTGACCGCCACCGTGCGCGATCCGAACAAGGCCGATGCCCTGAAAGCCGTGGGGCCGGTGCAGATCGAGAAGTTGGATATGGACGACCAGCAAGCCGTGATCGCCCTGGCCCAGCGCCTGAAAGACCGCACCTTCGACCTGCTGTTCGTCAATGCCGGCGTCAAGGGCCCGGCCAACCAGGAGCCCGGCCACGCGACCCTGGCGGAAGTCGGCCAGTTGTTCTTCACCAACGCCGTGGCGCCAATCAATCTGGCCCAGCGCTTTGTCGGGCAGATCCGCAAAGACACCGGCGTGCTGGCCTTCATGAGTTCGGTACTGGGCAGCGTGACCATTCCCGACGGCTCGGACCTGGCGCTGTACAAGGCCAGCAAGGCCGCCCTCAATTCGATGACCAATAGCTTTATCACGCAACTGGGCGAGCCCAAGCCGACGGTGCTGTCGCTGCATCCAGGTTGGGTGAAGACCGACATGGGCGGCGAAAATGCCCACATCGACGTCGAGACCAGCGTGCGCGGCCTGGTGGACCAGGTAAATGCCTACACCGGCAAAGGCGGCCATCACTTCGTCGACTACAAGGGCGACACCATCACCTGGTAACCCCCCCAACTGTAGGAGCGAGCTTGCTCGCGAAGAACGCCCAAGCACTGCGTTAAACCAGACTGCCCGCGTCATCATTGACGATTTTCGCGAGCAAGCTCGCTCCCACAGAGGTAAACTGCCCACCTCGCCCTCCCCGGCGACCCTGGATCAGCAGACAGGGCAACACTGAGCTGGCAAACCTGAACCCATCATTCAGAGGAGCCGGCCAATGCCTGCGACCCGTATCTGGTTAAAAAAACCCCTCGCAATTTTCACTGCCAATGGCCTCGATGCCCGTGGCGGCCTGGTGCTGCAAGACGGTGTGATCACCGAAGTGCTGGCCCAAGGGCAAGCGCCTGCACAACCCTGCGCGCAGGTGTTCGATGCCCGCGAGCATGTGGTGCTGCCTGGGCTGATCAATACTCACCACCACTTCTATCAAACCCTGACCCGCGCCTGGGGCCCAGTGGTCAACCAGCCGCTGTTTCCCTGGCTGAAAACCCTGTACCCGGTATGGGCGCGGCTCACCCCGGAAAAACTCGCCCTGGCCAGCAAAGTCGCCCTGGCCGAATTGCTGCTCTCGGGCTGCACCACGGCGGCCGATCACCACTACCTGTTCCCCGATGGTTTGGAAAACGCCATTGATGTGCAGGTAGGCAGCGTGCGTGAACTGGGGATGCGCGCCATGCTCACCCGCGGTTCCATGAGCCTGGGCGAAGCCGATGGCGGCCTGCCGCCGCAGCAAACGGTGCAGCAAGGCCAGGTGATTCTCGAAGACAGCCAGCGCCTGATCCGCGAATATCACCAGCGCGGTGACGGTGCGCAGATCCAGATCGCCCTGGCGCCGTGCTCGCCGTTTTCCGTCACCCCCGAAATCATGCAAGCCAGCGCCGAGCTGGCCAACCAGCTGGACGTGCGCCTGCACACCCATTTGGCGGAGACCCTCGATGAGGAAGATTTCTGCCTGCAACGCTTCGGGCTGCGTACCGTGGATTACCTCGACAGCGTCGGCTGGCTCGGCCCGCGCACCTGGCTGGCCCACGGCATTCACTTCAACCCGGACGAAATCGAGCGCCTGGGCGCAGCCGGCACCGGCATCTGCCATTGCCCAAGCTCGAATATGCGCCTGGCCTCCGGCATCTGCCCCACCCTGGACCTGCTTGCCGCCGGCGCCCCGATCGGCTTGGGCGTGGACGGCTCGGCCTCCAACGACGCTTCGAACATGATCCTTGAAGCCCGCCAGGCCCTGTACATCCAGCGCCTGCGCTACGGCGCGGAAAAGATCACCCCCGAAGGTGTGCTCGGCTGGGCCACCAAGGGCTCGGCGCAGTTGCTGGGGCGCACGGATATTGGCGAGTTGGCAGTAGGCAAACAGGCGGACCTGGCACTGTTCAAGCTCGATGAGTTGCGCTTCTCCGGCAGCCATGACCCCATTTCCGCACTGCTGCTGTGCGGCGCGGACCGGGCAGACCGAGTGATGATCGCGGGTCAATGGCGGGTGATCGATGGTCAAGTCGAAGGCCTTGATCTCAAGGGCTTGATCGCCGATCACAGCCAGGCGGCGCGCCATTTGATCGCGGGCACCTAAGCCAGGCGCCAATCAAAATGTGAGAGCGGGCTTGCTCGCGAATGCGGTGTGTCAGTCAGTACATCTGTGACTGAACCACCGCATTCGCGAGCAAGCCCGCTCCCACATTGGGTCTGCGGCGCCTTTCAAATCGGGTTACAGCCCCAACAGCGACAGCATGATAAAGGTCGCAAACAACACAAAATGCGTCATCCCTTCTATCGCATTGGTTTCACCATCGTTGAGGTTGATCGCGCTGACGATCAGCGTGATAAACACCATCACCGTTTGCACCGGCGTCATCGCCATCTGGAACGGCTGCCCAGTGTAGAGCGCCATGGCTTCCATCACCGGCACCGTCAGGATCACCGTGGACAACGAAGCCCCCAGCGCGATGTTGACCACCGATTGCATGCGGTTGGCCAACGCGGCGCGCAATGCCGTGAGGATTTCCGGAGCGGCCGAGATAGCCGCCACCACAATCGCGGTAATCACCGGCGGTGCGCCGGTCCCTTCCAGGCCCAGGTCGAGGGTCTTGGACATCACCTCGGCCAGCGCGCCAATCACGATCACCCCAAACACCAGGGTCGCAATGGAAAACGTCAGGCTGACAGACGGCGCGTGCTCGTCTTCCGGCTGTTTCTTGCGGCGTTTCTCCGGGTAGCTGTAGCTGAAGAAATAACTGTGCGGCCCCACCTGCATGCGCAGGAACAAGGTGTAAAGCACCACCATCGCGCCAATGGTGAAGGCCGAGTAAATTTTCCAGTCCGCTTCGGGGATAAATTCCGGTACCACCATCGACACCCCCATGGCGGTAAGAATCATCACACTGTAGGTGCGCGCCGAGTCATCGTTGTAGGACTGTTCGCCATGCTTGATGCCGCCCATCAGCGCGGCCAGGCCGAGGATACCGTTGATATCGAGCATCACCGCTGAGTAAATGGTGTCGCGCACCAGGGTGGGCGATGGCTCGTTACTCATCATGATCGCCAGGATCACCACTTCCACCAATACCGCGGCGAGGGTCAGGATCATGGTGCCGTAGGGGTCGCCGACTTTTTCCGCCAACTGCTCGGCGTGATGGGCCACGCGCATCGACGCCATCACGATAAACGCGATCAGCGCAAAGCCGGCCAGCAGCGCAACCAGTTGGCCGCTGTTGAGCATCCAGTGTTCCAGCGGGTAGGCGGCGATGGCGGCAATCAGCGCCAGCAGCATGAATTTTTCTTGCTTGAGGGATGTGAGCATTCGGGGCCTTTTCGTACAGCGAATCAGTCATTGATGGGGTACAGACTGCGCCGAGCCGCTAACGTTTCGTTACACCTTAGTTCAGGCCGCCCTTGCGTGAGTGACAGAAATACTCTCCTGCTGGTCAGGTTTTGCCGATTATTTCAGCCATGGCCTGTAGAATGCCGCCATTGCACCTGATGAGATTTTAAAAATGTACGATTGGCTCAACGCCCTGCCCAAGGCTGAATTACACCTGCATCTGGAAGGCTCGCTGGAGCCTGAGTTGCTGTTCGCCCTGGCCGAGCGCAACAAGATTGCGCTGCCATGGAACGACGTCGAAACCCTGCGCAAGGCCTACGCCTTCAACAACCTGCAAGAGTTTCTCGACCTGTATTACAAGGGCGCCGATGTGCTGCGCACGTCCCAGGACTTCTACGACCTGACCTGGGCTTACCTGCTGCGCTGCAAGGCCCAGAACGTGATCCACACCGAACCCTTCTTCGACCCGCAAACCCACACCGACCGTGGCGTGCCGTTCGAAGTGGTGCTCAACGGCATCGCCGCTGCGCTTAAAGACGGCGAGCAGCAACTGGGCATCACCAGCGGTTTGATCCTCAGCTTCCTGCGCCACCTGAGCGAAGACGAAGCGCAGAAAACCCTCGATCAGGCCTTGCCGTTTCGTGACGCGTTCGTGGCCGTAGGCCTGGACAGCTCGGAAATGGGCCACCCGCCAAGCAAGTTCCAGCGCGTGTTCGACCGTGCCCGCCACGAAGGCTTCCTGACCGTGGCCCACGCCGGTGAAGAAGGCCCGCCCGAGTACATCTGGGAAGCCATCGACCTGCTGAAAATCCAGCGCATCGACCACGGCGTGCGAGCCATTGAAGATGAACGCCTGATGCAGCGCATCATCGACGAACAGATCCCGCTGACGGTATGCCCGCTGTCCAACACCAAGCTCTGCGTGTTCGACGACATGGCCCAGCACAACATCCTCGACATGCTCGAGCGTGGCGTGAAGGTCACCGTCAACTCGGATGACCCGGCGTACTTCGGCGGCTACGTCACCGAAAACTTCCATGCGCTATACACCAGCCTGGGCATGACCCAGGACCAGGCCAAACGCCTGGCGCAGAACAGCCTGGATGCGCGGCTCGTGAAACCGTAACTGAATAGACTTGGACTCAACCTGTGGGAGCTGGCTTGCCTGCGATAGCGGTGTATCAGCCAGCCTCTTATTGCTTGACCTACCGCTATCGCGGGCAAGCCCGGCTCCCACATGGCCCCATCAGCTTCAAGCCTGGGTGAGTTCTTCCAGGGTCTTGCCCTTGGTCTCCATCCCGAACAGCCACACCACCATCGCCGCCACCGCAAAGCACAGCGCGCCCAAGGCAAATACCCCGCCCTGCCCGGTTATCGGGAACACCAACCCGGTCACCAACGGCCCCAGCAACGAACCAACCCGCCCAATCGCCGACGCAAACCCCGAGCCGGTTGCACGTGCCGAGGTGGGATACAACTCCGGCGTGTAGGTGTACAGCACCGCCCACATGCCAAACAGGAAAAACTGCATCAACAACCCCGAGGTGATCAGCAGGCCCACGTTGCCGCCAAACACTGCGCTCTGCCCATACAGAAACGCCATCACCCCGCCGCCCAGCAGGGTCACCACGCACACAGGCTTGCGTCCCCAGCGCTCCACCAACCACGCGGCCATCAAAAAACCTGGGATTCCGCCCAGGGAAATGATCACCGTGTAATACACCGACTGGGTCACGGCAAAACCCGATTGCTGCAACAACGCACTCAACCACGACGTCAGCCCGTAGAACCCAAGCAGGGCGAAGAACCACACACTCCAGATCATCATCGTGCGTTGGCGGTACTGCGCCGACCACAGCTGCTGGAACGCGGAGAAAAACGTCCCCGGCGTACTCTCTACCCGTGGCAAAGCAATTGGCTCCGGCAAGTCGGCGCGGCCCAGGGAATCGCGCACCTTCTGCTCGATGCCAAGCAAGACCTTGTCCGCCGCCTCATGGCGCCCAGCCTGTTCCAGCCAACGCGGCGACTCCGGGATAAAGAAGCGGATGGCCAGCACGAACACCGCCGGTACCGCCAGCACCAGGAAGATGTCGCGCCAGCCAATCACCGGCAACAAGAAGTAAGACAGTACGCCCGCAGCCACAAAGCCCAACGGCCAGAAACCATCCATCAAGGCGATATAGCGCCCACGTCTTTTGGCGGGGATCAGCTCCGACAGCATCGACTGGGCAATGGGAAACTCCATGCCCATGCCAATGCCCAGCAGGATCCGAAACAACGTCAGCGTCTCCACCGTCTGGGCCGTGGAACACAAGTAGCTCGCCAACCCCCAGAGGACGATGCTCCACTGAAACACCGGTTTGCGACCGAATCGATCAGCAAGCATCCCGGACAGCGAAGCGCCCACCACCATGCCGAAAAAACTCGAACTGGCCAGCAACCCGGCCTGGGCCGTGCTCAGGCCAAACTCGGTTTTGATCGAGCCCAACAGGAAGGTCATCATCGCCAGGTCCATGGAGTCAAAGAAAAACGCCAGGGCGATGATGATGAAAATAATTCGGTGGTAACCGCTGATGGGCAACCGTTCCAGGCGTTCCGCCGCGCTATAACCCTGCCTACCCATGCCACACCCCTCGTATGAAAAATCCCCCTTGCGAGTGTGCGGCATCGTTTGCGCCGGCTATTGCTGGATGCGACCTGACGACAGCTGAGAACGACGCCTACAGCTTGGCAATGCGAGCTATGTGCTCAAGCCCCAGGTCATTGACCGACAAGGCCCGTGACTCGTTGATCACGCTGATCCAGTTCGCCTGCAGAAACAGTTGCATCAAGCCCGCCCCCAACGCACCGCCCAGATGGGGTTGTTGCTGGCTCCAGTCGAAACAGTCGCAGGCCAGCGGCGATGCCAATGCCTGGGTAAAAATGCCCAGTTGCGCCAACGCCTGCACGCCATTGGGCGTCACCTCTGTACGCGGCTCATGGCGCTCGATCCACCCGGCCTCAAGCATCCGTTGATACAACTGCGCCGCCAGCTCGCCGCCGAGGTGGCCATGGCACCAGCGGGCACGGCGCAGCAATGGCGGTGCGCGCAGCGCCGCTGGCAAAACATCGGGTGTGCTGCGGGCCGCGCTGGCCATAGTGGTGCTGGCCAGCGCATCAATGGCGGCACTGACATCGGCCGCCGCTACACGAAACAGGCGCTGGCCCCGCCGCGCCTCGATCCGCAACAGGCCGCTGCCGGACAGCCGCGCCAAATGTGCATTGGCTGACGCCGGCGACAGCCCGGCCAGCGTCGCCAGCTCTTCGGAAGTCTTCGCCGAACCGTCCATCAAGGCCCAGAGCATGGCCGTGCGTTTAGGCTCGGCGAGCAAGCTGGCGATCTGACTGATGCAAGGTGCTGCTCCCATGTATTCACTCCCTGTTAAACCATTTTTCTGCTGCGGTTGACGCCCAAGTATAGGTGCGCAGGCAATAGGTTCCCCGGTGTCTGACGGTGCAAATCAGGACAAGATATGAGCGAAACTTCCGAGCGTGGCGCAGGCTATTGACGAGAAGCCATTCGTCCCGGTCGCTGCGCCGTCAATGTCGCACAACGGGACACGAGCATGTCCCGCAGCAGATTGATGGGTTTACT
Organism: Pseudomonas sp. PA-1-6B; assembly: GCF_021609545.1. Taxonomy (NCBI): domain Bacteria; kingdom Pseudomonadati; phylum Pseudomonadota; class Gammaproteobacteria; order Pseudomonadales; family Pseudomonadaceae; genus Pseudomonas; species Pseudomonas sp. PA-1-6B. Next base: position 75,218 of record NZ_WJZM01000020.1, on the reverse strand, counting down.
CAATTGCGCACGGTGGGCGCACAGCAGGTTGAGCGGGGTGCGCTCACCCTGCAGTTCCGGCAGGATCAGACGCAAGCGCCCGGCCAGCACATCGGTGCTCACATCCAGCCAGGATTTGTAGGCGATGCCCATGCCCGCCACCGCCCAGCGGCGCACCACATCGGCGTCATCGCTGAAGCGATCGCCGCTGACCGTCAGGCCCACATGACGCTTGCCATCGTAAAAACCCCAGTGGTCGTGGACGCGGCTGCCGAGCATGTATAGCAGGCAATTGTGCTGGGCCAATTGCTCCAGATGCCGCGGCTCGCCATGCTGGGCGAGGTAACTGGGGGCGGCGCAGAGTACGCGAATATTGTCCGGAGCAATGGGCAGCGCAATCAGGCTGGAGTCTTCGGGTTCGCCGTAGCGCAAGGCAATGTCCACGGGCTGGCGGAACAGGTCGGCGATGCGATCACCGAGCAACAGGCGCACGTTCAGTTGCGGATGCTCCTGCTGGAACGCATCCAGCCACGGCAACAGCTGGTTGCGACCGAAATCCGAGGGCGCCGACAATTGCAGCACACCACTGACATGATCCTGGCCACTGGCCAATAGGCGCCGCCCTTCATCCAGCGCGCTCAGTGACGCCCGCGCGTACGCAAGGAAGCCCTCGCCTTCGGCTGTCAGGCGCAGGCTGCGGGTGGAGCGCGCCAGCAAGCGCGTACCCAGTTGCTGTTCGATACGCTTGAGCGCGGCACTGGCCACCGCCGGTGACAGGTCCATGACCCGCGCCGCAGCCGACAGGCTACCCAAGTCGGCGGCCCGCACAAACAACTGCAAATCATCAAAACGCAGCATGCATTTCCGCTCATTATCAATATTTGGTTGAAACAGCCTGCTGTTTTAGCCGCTTTTATCGGCGTAGGAAATAGCCAATCATCTGCCCATCCCGTTAGCCCGTGCCCGGAGTCGACTATGCCCACCGCTTTTAATGTCATCGCCACGCTGATCGCCAAACCCGGCCAGCACGCCACCCTGGAAACCCTGCTGCGCGGCCTGCTGGAACCGACCCGCCTGGAAGCCGGTTGCGAGCAGTACGACCTGCACCAGGACCTGCAACACCCCGAGACCTTCTACATGCTCGAGCGCTGGAGCGACGACGCGGCGCTGGCCGACCACGACCAGAGCGCGCATATCCAGAGCTTTCGCGCCAAGGCCGCCGATGTGATCGAACACTTCGAACTCAAGCGCCTGAAATTTCTCGCCTGATCCCGCCTTTTTTGTAGGAACGAGCGTGCTCGCGAAAACCCCAACGACGAGGCGCGAAACCAGAAACACCGCGTCATCGTTAACGATCTTCGCGAGCAAGCTCGCTCCTACCTTGACCGTATTCACTTGGAGTCATCATGAAAGCCATCGCCTACTACGCCTCACTGCCGATCACCGATCCAGAATCCCTGCAAGACATCGAACTACCAGCCCCCGTGGCCGGCCCCCGTGACCTGTTGGTGGAAGTCAAAGCCATCTCGGTCAACCCAGTGGACACCAAAGTGCGCCAGAACGTCGCCCCGGAAAATGGCGCCGCCAACGTGCTGGGTTGGGACGTGGCGGGCGTGGTCAAGGCGGTCGGCAGTGACGTGACGTTGTTCAAGGCCGGCGACAAGGTGTACTACGCTGGTTCCCTGGTACGCCCAGGCGGCAACAGCGAATTGCACACTGTTGATGAGCGCATCGTCGGCCATATGCCCCAAAGCCTGGGGTTTGCCGAAGCGGCCGCATTGCCGTTGACCGCTATCACCGCGTGGGAGCTGTTGTTCGAACGTTTGCAGGTGACTGAAGGCAAAGACGATCAAGGCCAGAGCCTGCTGATCGTCGGCGCTGCCGGTGGTGTGGGGTCGATCCTGACTCAGCTGGCCAACCAGCTCACCGCGTTGAAGGTCATCGGCACCGCCTCGCGCCCCGAGACTCACGCATGGGCCAAGGCCCTGGGAGCACACGTGGTGATCGACCACAGCCAGCCGCTGAGCGAGGCGTTGAAAAATGCCGGTCACGGGCAAGTGACCCACGTCGCCAGCCTGACCCAGACCGAGCATCACCTGGACCAACTGGTCGAAGCGCTGCAACCCCAAGGCAAGCTGGCGTTGATCGACGACCCCAAGGCCCTCGACGTGAGCAAGCTCAAGCGCAAGAGCCTGTCGCTGCACTGGGAGTTCATGTACACCCGTTCGATGTTCGAGACGCCAGACATGATCGAACAGCACAACTTGCTCAACCGCGTGGCCGAACTGATCGACGCCGGCACCCTGAAAACCACGGTGGGCGAGCACTTCGGCGTGATCAATGCAGCAAACCTGCGCCGCGCCCACGCCCTGCTGGAAAGCGGCAAGGCCAAGGGCAAGATCGTGCTCGAAGGGTTCTGAAAAAACGGCTGTCAGTGTCGTCTGTTATCCACGTAGGTAACGGACGACACCATTAGTCCGAGAGTTGATCCTTGTCATATTTATGCGCCCGTTCAGGTTTATATTGGCCGCCTTTGCCACGATTCTTTTACGTGAGGAAGTCAGCAATGAAAATCCTGATAAAAGCGTTAGCAAAATCCCCCGGCAGCCAATGGCAAGTTCGTCTCGACGGCGAGGCCATCACCTTTCGCAGTGAAGCCGAGGCCCGCGCCTTTGCCGACACGCTGCAAGCCCGGATCCAGGCGCCCCATCGCTTCCCTCTCAACCAGCAACGTTCCGCTGGCTGAGCCCAACTTCAGACCTGCGCCTGTACGGCCCTTGCCCGTTGCAGGCGCTGGGTCGCCATGGCAATGGTCACCGCCAGCACACCGCAGAGGCAGATGACCATGGCCATCGGCATTGCCGTGCCGTCGTGCAACACACCGACTAACGACGCCGCACCTGCCGCCACACCGAACTGAATGCAACCGAGCAACGCCGACGCGCTGCCAGCCCGAGCCCCCTGCCCGCTCATGGCGCAGGCCGAGGTATTCGGCAAAATGCAGCCCAGACTGGCGATACAAATAAACAGCGGCACCAATAACGGCCATAGCGCTTCAGTGCGCAACGCGGCAATTCCCAACAGCGTCAACGCCGCCGCCACGTACACCCACACGGTACGCGACAGCAAAAACGCCGGGCCGCGCTTGGCGAGCAATCTTGCGTTCAGTTGCGCCACCAGGATAAAGCCCGCGGCGTTGGAGCCGAACAACCAGCCGTAATGTTCGGCCGGTACGCCATAGAGCTTGATAAATACGAAGGGGGAGCCGGCGATGTAGGCAAACATCCCGGCAATCGAGATGCCGCCGGTCAAGGCATAGCCCAGGTACACCCGGTCTGACAGTAGCGAGCCGTAGCGGCGCAACGAGCCCGACAACGGCTGGCGCGGCTGATCGGCCGGGAAGGTTTCCGGCAACCCGACCGCCACGGCGATGGCCGCCATCACGCTGAACAACGACAACGCCAGGAAAATCGACTGCCAGCCCCACACGCCGACCATCAGGCCACCGGCCAACGGCGCCAGGATCGGGGCCAGGCCGGTCACCAGCATCAGTTGCGAATACACCTTGGCCGAACCCACGGCATCGCATTTGTCACTGACCACCGCCCGGGAAATCACCATGCCCGCACACCCGCCAAGGGCCTGCACGAAGCGTGCACCGATCAGCCATTCCAGGGACGGCGCATACGCACAAGCGAAAGACGCGAGGGTAAACAGGGTGACGCCGCTGAGCAGCGGCACGCGCCGGCCAAAGCGGTCGGCCAGCGGCCCGTAGATCAATTGGCCAATAGCCAGGCCCGCGAAATACACCGCCAGGGTCAGCTGGATATGTTTTTCGTCAGTGGCAAAGGCCGTGGCCATTGCCGGAAAGCCCGGCAGGTAAAAGTCGATCGCCAACGGCGCGAAGGCGCTCAAGGCGCCCAGGATCAGGATTATGCGAAGGTTCATCAGACACCCAAGTGAGTCGGCAGCTCGACAGTCTAGCCGCGCTTGGGTGCCATGAACATTACGTTAGGTGGCTAACGATCAGAAAAATCACGCCAGCTTGACGCTGTAGCCTTCCTCGGCAATCAGGTCGATCACTTGGTCAGAGGACAGACTGCTTGCCACCCGCACTTCTTTAGCCTTCAAGTCGACCTCCACACTTGCTGCCGAATCCTTGCTCTGTACCGCCTGGGTCACCGCTTTAACGCAATGGCCGCAGGTCATTCCTTCAACGCTGAATATTTGCATGACATGACTCCTTTGATGAGGTTGAGCCCAGTGTCGAGCTTGCCATGATGGCAAGGTCAAGTTCTCAGTATTTCTGCCGGGCTGGTATTCGGCGGCGGCGTCGTCCAAGCTTCAACTCCCTAGCTGTGAACCATGGAGCATTCGCCATGCGCTGGTCGTTTTTTGCCCTTGCCGGCCTGATGAGCTTGCCTGCCGCTGCGCCCCAGGCCCTGGCAGCTGAAGATTATGCGGTGCTGATTATTTCCCGCGAACGCCTGGAAGTGCCGACCCACTGCGAGATCGGCCTGTATATCCAGGACCAACTGGCTGGGCGTCTGTTCCAGGAACAGGCCACCTCCTTCAACCTTCCCCCCGGCGATGTGTCGCTGCGCCTGAAAGTGTTGCCGGGTCAAGCACCCGGCTGTCAGCCAGGCATGCTCGCGCCCCCCGCGCAGAACATCACCTTGAAAGCCGGCGATGTACGCAAATTACGCATTGCCCAAGGCCCGGACGGCATGTACCTCAAAACCGCGGCATTGGAATACTGAAGGGGCTTGACCTTCCCCACAGGTTAAGGTTGATCCTAGTGGCAACTTCTTCTGGAGGACTGCCCCATGAATGGATCCACCACCTTTGACCTGCCCATCGGCGGCATGACCTGTGCCAGCTGTGCCGGGCGGGTCGAACGCGCGCTGGGCAAAGTGCCGGGCGTGCAACGTGTCAGCGTCAACCTGGCCAATGAGCGCGCGCACATCGAAGTACAGGGCCAGATGGACCCCAGCGTGTTGATCGCCGCCGTCGACAAAGCCGGCTACACCGCCACCCTGCCCCAAAGCGAAACCGCCACCGACGCCGATCAAGCCCGGCGCCTGCGCCGCGAGCGCTGGTCGCTGGTGGCGGGCATTCTGCTGGCGCTGCCCTTGGTGCTGCCGATGCTGGTAGAGCCCTTCGGCCTGCACTGGATGCTCCCCGCCTGGATACAGTTTGCCCTGGCCACGCCGGTGCAATTCATCCTGGGTGCGCGCTTCTATGTCGCCGCGTGGAAAGCCGTGCGCGCCGGCGCCGGCAATATGGACCTTCTGGTGGCGATCGGCACCAGTGCCGGTTACGGATTGAGTATCTATGAATGGCTCACCGCCGCCCCAGGCGTGACGCCGCACCTGTACTTCGAAGCCTCGGCGGTGGTAATCGCTCTGGTGCTGCTGGGCAAATACCTGGAAAGTCGCGCCAAGCGCCAGACCGCCAGCGCCATCCGCGCCCTTGAAGCCTTGCGGCCGGAGCGGGCGATTCGCGTGCAGGACGGCCGCGAAGAAGACGTCGCCATCAGTGCGTTGAAGCACGGCGACCTGGTGCTGGTCAAACCCGGCGAACGCTTCCCGGTGGACGGTGAGGTGGTGGAAGGCCAGAGCCATGCCGATGAAGCCCTGATCAGCGGCGAAAGCCTGCCGGTGCCCAAACAACCCGGCGACGCGGTCACCGGTGGCGCCATCAACGGTGAAGGCCGCCTGCTGGTGCGCACCCTGGCCCTGGGCGCGGAAAGTGTGCTTGCGCGCATCATCCGCCTGGTCGAAGACGCCCAGGCCGCCAAGGCACCGATTCAGAAACTGGTGGATAAAGTCAGCCAGGTGTTCGTGCCGGCCGTGCTGGTATTGGCGCTGATTACCGTAGTGGGCTGGTGGCTGTATGGCGCCTCCCTGGAAACCGCCATCATCAATGCGGTGGCCGTATTGGTGATCGCCTGCCCTTGTGCCCTGGGCCTGGCCACACCGACCGCGATCATGGCCGGCACTGGCGTCGCCGCACGCCACGGCATCCTGATCAAGGACGCCGAAGCGCTGGAGCGCGCCCATGCCGTGAGCGCCGTAGTGTTCGACAAGACCGGCACCCTCACCTCCGGCGCGCCCAACATTGCGCATTTGGCGGCCGTGGATGGCGATGAAGCCCTGTTATTGCAACAGGCCGGCGCCCTGCAGCGCGGCAGTGAGCACCCACTGGCCAAGGCCGTGCTGGATGCTTGTCGCGAAAGAGGCTTGGACGTGGCCGATGTGAGCGCCAGCCAATCCCTGACCGGGCGCGGCATTGCCGGTACGCTCGACGGTCGGCCATTGGCGCTGGGTAATCGCCGCTTGCTGGAAGAGACCGGCCTGGACGCAGGCGATTTAGGCCCGCGTGCCAAGGAATGGGAAGCCGAAGGCCGCACCTTGTCCTGGCTGATCGAACAAGGCGCGCAACCCCGCGTGCTAGGGCTGTTTGCCTTTGGCGACACGCTCAAGCCCGGCGCGTTGCAGGCCGTGCAACAACTCAAGGCGCAGCACATCAGCAGCCACCTGATCACTGGCGATAACCACGGCAGTGCGCGGGTGGTGGCCGAGGCCTTGGGCATCGACGACGTGCATGCCGAGGTACTGCCCGCCTATAAAGCCGCTGCCGTGGCCGAGCTGAAAAAAACCGGCGTGGTGGCCATGGTCGGCGACGGTATCAACGATGCGCCGGCCCTGGCCGCTGCCGATATCGGCATCGCCATGGGCGGCGGTACCGACGTGGCCATGCACGCCGCCGGTATCACCTTGATGCGTGGCGACCCGCGCCTGGTGCCGGCCGCCCTGGAGATCAGCCGCAAGACCTACGCGAAAATTCGACAGAATCTGTTCTGGGCCTTTGTGTATAACTTGATCGGCATTCCCCTGGCCGCCTTCGGCCTGCTCAACCCGGTACTGGCTGGCGCCGCCATGGCCTTGTCCAGCGTCAGCGTGGTGAGTAACGCCCTGTTGTTGAAAACCTGGAAACCCAAGGACTTGGAGGATCAACGCCCATGAACATCGGCCAAGCCGCCCGCACCAGCGGGCTAAGCGCGAAGATGATTCGCTACTACGAATCCATTGGCCTGCTGAAAACCGCCCACCGCACCGACAGCGGCTACCGGGTGTACGGCCACGACGACCTGCACACCCTGACGTTCATCAAGCGCTCGCGGGACCTGGGGTTTTCACTGGAAGAAGTCGGCAAGTTGCTGACCCTGTGGGAAGACCGCCAGCGGGCCAGCGCCGACGTAAAAGCCCTGGCGCGCCAGCACATCGACGAGTTGAACCACAAGATTCGCGAGCTGGGGCAACTGCGCGATACCTTGCAGGACCTGATGGAGCACTGCCAGGGCGATCATCGGCCCGATTGCCCGATCCTCAAGGAGTTGGCAGCGGGCAACTGCTGCGCCTGACTGGACAAACACAAAACCCAATGTGGGAGCTGGCTCTTGTGGCGAGGGAGCTTGCTCCCGCTGGGGTGCGAAGCGCCCCCCAAAAAAGCCAGCACCCGCTGCGCGGGTGAACGGGAGCAAGCTCCCTCGCCACAGTGAGTTACTGCATCCAAGGCGGCGGCGGTGGCTCGTCCGGCACTTTGCTTGGTGGCGCATCATCCGCCGCGCGAATCGCCTGGCGACGCTCTTCATCCAACCGCGCCGCTTCGATCTCACGGATCACACCGCCCACATCCGCCAGTTCTTCCGGTTCGTCGAACTCACCGGTCAATACACTGGCCGGGTGCAAGGTGCCAGCTTCGTACAGCGCCCACATTTCCTTGGCGTACTTGGTTTTCTTCAACTCCGGGGCAAAACGCCCGAAGTAGGAAGCCATGTTGCCAACGTCGCGCTCCAGCATGCTGAACGCGTGGTTGTTGCCCGCCGCATCCACCGCCTGGGGCAGGTCGATGATCACCGGGCCCGTAGGCGTGAGCAGTACGTTGAACTCGGACAGGTCACCGTGCACCAGGCCGGTGCACAGCATCAGCACGATCTGGGAGATCAGGAAGGCGTGGTATTCACGCGCCTGGTCCGGCTCCAGCACTACGTCATTCAGACGCGGCGCCGCATCGCCGTATTCGTCGGCCACCAGTTCCATCAACAGCACGCCTTCGAGAAAGTCGAACGGCTGGGGCACACGAACGCCCGCACCGGCCAGGCGAAACAGCGCAGCCACTTCCGCGTTCTGCCAGGCATCTTCGGTTTCTTTCTTGCCGAACTTGGAGCCCTTGGCCATGGCTCGCGCCTGGCGGCTGTTACGGACCTTACGGCCTTCCTGGTATTCGGATGCCTGACGAAAACTTCGTTTATTCGCCTCCTTGTAAACCTTGGCGCAACGCAATTCATTGCCGCAGCGCACCACATAAACAGCTGCTTCTTTACCACTCATCAGAGGGCGCAGCACTTCGTCGACCAGACCGTCTTCGATCAGGGGTTCAATGCGTTTAGGAGTCTTCATCAGCTTTTATTGTGGGTCCTGTATTACCAAACACGCGTGTGGCACTCGTTATACGGCAATCGGCTCGCCGGGGGGAGAGGCTACTGACCTCTGACCCCTTCAGAATGCATTCAATGGGCCAATTTTGTCGGCAATCAGCGTTCGATAATCGCCGTCACGCCTTGGCCACCGGCTGCACAGATGGAAATCAGCCCACGGCCCTTGCCCGCTGCATCCAATAATTTAGCCAGGCTGGCGACGATACGCCCACCGGTGGCGGCAAACGGATGGCCCGCCGCCAGGGAACTGCCCTTGACGTTGAGGCGGCTGCGGTCGATCGACCCCAGCGGCGCGTCCAGGCCCAGGCGGGTCTTGCAATAGTCGGCGTCTTCCCAGGCCTTGAGCGTGCACAGCACTTGGGCGGCGAAGGCTTCGTGGATCTCGTAGTAATCAAAGTCCTGCAACGTCAGGCCGTTGCGCGCCAGCAAACGCGGTACCGCATACACCGGCGCCATCAGCAGGCCCTCGGCGCCGTGGACGAAATCCACTGCCGCCGCTTCGCCATCGCGCAAGTAAGCCAGGATCGGCAAGCCGCGCTCCTTGGCCCATGCCTCACTGCCCAGCAACACCAGGGAGGCACCATCGGTCAGCGGTGTGGAGTTGCCCGCGGTGAGCGTGCCCTTTTCGCTGCGCTCGAAGGCCGGCTTGAGGCTGGCGAGTTTTTCCAGGGTCAGGTCGGGCCGCAGGTTGTTGTCGCGGGTGAGGCCGAGAAAGGGCGTGAGCAAATCGTTGTGCCAGCCTTCGGCGTAGGCCGCCGCCATCTTCTGATGGCTCTCCAGCGCAAGCTGGTCCTGCTCGGCGCGGGGGACCTGCCAGGTCTGGGCCATCAGTTCGCAATGCTGGCCCATGGACAAGCCGGTACGCGGTTCGCCGTTGCGCGGCAGTTCCGGCTTGAGGTGATGAGGACGAAGTTGTAACAGGAGTTTTAGCTTATCTCCCAGGGATTTGCTGCGGTTGGCTTGCAGCAGGATCTTGCGCAGCCCTTCATTCACGCCAATCGGTGCATCCGAGGTGGTGTCCACCCCGCCGGCAATGCCGCATTCGATCTGGCCCAGGGCGATTTTATTGGCCACCAGCAGCGCCGCCTCAAGCCCCGTGCCGCAGGCTTGCTGAATGTCGTACGCAGGGGTTTGCGGTGACAGGCGCGAACCGAGCACGCATTCACGCGTCAGGTTGAAATCACGGGAATGCTTGAGCACCGCGCCGGCGGCCACTTCGCCCATGCGCAGGCCGTGCAGGTTGTAGCGCTCTATCAGGCCCTCCAGCGCGGCAGTCAGCATCGCCTGGTTGCTCGCCGTAGCGTAGGGGCCATTGGATCGGGCGAAAGGAATGCGATTACCGCCAATGATCGCTACACGGCGCAATTGAGTCATAGAAAGCTCCCTTGTGGTGGTGGGTGGAATCATCAAGCCTAGCCTAGGCTCAATCGAACGACTGCCACCCCAGGGTGGTCAACCTTTGAACCCCAGCCTTCGGAGAGCGTTCCATGCCTGACCGTTATATCGACTTCGCCAACTCAAGCCTCGGCCATCGCCTGGTCGCCGCCATTGGCCTGCCGTCACCGGTACGCCTGGAACGCTGGCAAGCCGGGCGCCTGCGCCCGGTCGAAGGTGCGCTGCTGCTGGGCGGTGGCGCATTGGCTACCCAGGTGCTGGCATTTGCCAACCGACTCACCGACGCCGTCTACAGCTACGGCGCCGAAGCCTCGACAGCGCCCGCGTGGATTCCAGGACACGGCCCCAAGCTCAAGGCGGTGGTGTTCGATGCCAGCGGTTTGCAGCACACCGACCAGCTCAAGCAGCTGCGCGAATTCTTCCAACCACTGCTTAAAAACCTCGACCACAGTGCCCACTTGGTGATCCTTGGCCGGGCGCCGGAAAGCCTCAGCGATCCGTTCGCCGCCAGCGCCCAGCGCGCCCTGGAAGGGTTCAGCCGCTCTTTGGCCAAGGAGTTGCGCAGCGGTGGCGTGCTGCAGTTACTGTACGTGGGCGACGGTGCCGAAGGCCAGTTGGAGGGCGCGCTGCGGTTTTTCCTCTCGCCCAAAAGCGCTTATATCTCGGGCCAGGTGATTCGCCTGTCAGCTTGCGACACCCCGGTGCAAGACTGGACGCGCCCTTTGGCCGGGCGCAAGGCGTTGGTTACCGGCGCCGCCCGAGGCATCGGTGCCTCCATCGCCGAAACCCTGGCCCGCGACGGCGCCGACGTGATTCTGCTCGATGTGCCCCAGGCCAAGGCCGACCTCGAAGCCCTGGCCGCACGCCTGAATGCACGCACGGTGGCCCTGGATATCTGCGCCGAAGATGCCGCACGCCAACTGATCGAGCACCTGTCAGACGGGCTCGACATCCTGGTGCACAACGCTGGCATCACCCGCGACAAAACCCTGGCCAACATGACCCCGGAATACTGGGACGCAGTGCTGGCGGTCAACCTCAAGGCTGCGCAAGTGCTGACCAAGGCCCTGCTCGACAGCGGCACCCTGCAGGACAATGCACGGGTGGTGTTGCTGGCTTCTATCAGTGGCATCGCCGGCAATCGTGGGCAAACCAACTATGCCGCAAGCAAGGCTGGGTTGATCGGCCTGGCTCAAGCCTGGGCGCCGCTGTTGAAGGAGCGTGGGATCAGCATCAACGCCGTCGCGCCAGGGTTTATCGAAACCCAGATGACCGCGCATATTCCCTTCGCCCTGCGCGAGGCCGGGCGCCGCATGAGTTCCCTGGGCCAAGGTGGCTTGCCCCAGGACGTGGCCGAAGCCGTCGCCTGGCTGAGCCAGCCGGGTTCCGGCGCGGTCAGCGGCCAAGCGCTGCGGGTGTGTGGGCAAAGTCTTCTGGGAGCGTAAGCATGCAATGGCAAACGTTGGACAGCACCCCGCCCCTACTGCCGCTGTATTGGCGTGCGGCGCTCAAGCGCAAGATCACCGGCAGCTCACTGCCCGAATGTGGGTTGCGCTGCCGGATGAGTATCAACCCCAGCGCCGTTGCCGCGTACCGCAAGGTGTGCGGCTTTGCTGACAGCCCGATGCTGCCGGCGACTTATCCGCATATCCTCGCGTTCGGCCTGCAACTGCAACTGCTGACGGACAAGAGCTTTCCGTTTCCGTTGCTGGGGTTGATCCACCTGCGCAATCGCATCCGTATTCATCGGCCGTTGGGTGGCGTGGGTGACGTGAGTGTCGGTGTCTACGCACGCAATCTCAGCCCCCATCCCAAGGGGGCCACCTTTGACATCGTCACCGTTGTAGAGGATGCACTTGGACTTTTGTGGGAAGCCGAAAGCCGAATGTTGTGTCGAGGCGTGAAGCTGGAGGGCGAAGCCCTGGAGAGCGGATTGCAAACCCCAGACACGCTCACCGAACTGACGCGCTGGAAAGCCCCCCCTGATATTGGCCGACGCTACGCCCGAGTGTCTGGCGACTACAACCCCATCCACCTCAGTACCCCGACCGCGAAGTTGTTCGGTTTTCCCCAGGCCATCGCCCACGGGTTATGGAACAAGGCGCGCACCCTCGCGGCGCTGGCAGAACACTTGCCGGCCGCCAATATTGAAATCGACGTCGAGTTCATGAAGCCGGTGCGTCTGCCCAGTGAAGTGATATTGATGAGCAGCGCGGCCGGTTCCAGCGGGGCGTTGGAACTCAAAGGCGCTGGGGATATACAACATATGCTGGGGCAGTGGCAGCCGACTGCCTGAAAACCCTGATTAATTGTATATATACACCCTAAGTTATAGCGGACCTTACGAGGTCCGTCTTTATTTACAACACTTTGATTTTACTATTATAAACATCCTGAAACATCCTTCCATTACACCTTTGGTATTAGTCATTAAGCCGACGATGGCGGGATGTATATAAATCGTTAATACCAAGTTGAGCGTTGCGTGAAAGAGTGCCCTCGCCTGAGATAGCCACACGGACAAACCTATCGTTATCCGAAGAAGTAACGAAGGTTTGAAACAACCAAGGTTGTACCAGGTGCAAGGAACTCAATCATGAAAACTCAAGTCGTGTTTTGGAAAGCAAGTACCGCGCTGGCCCTGATTCTGGCAATGAGCCTGGGCGGCTGCAGCAGCGGTGGTGGCGGGCATAAATCCAGCGTGGCGGCGTCATCGCCGGATGCTGGTGCAGGTGCCGGGAGCGGTGATGGCGGCACGGGCGGCGGTACCGGTGGGACTGGTGGCGGCGCAGGTGGTACTGACGGCGGCACGGGTGGGACTGGCGGTGGCACCGGTGGCACTGACGGCGGCACGGGTGGGACTGGTGGTGGCACCGGCGGCACTGGCGGCGGAACAGGTTCGACAACCACCCCGCTGATCACCGGCCAGATCGCCGGCACCCTCGGCACCACCGTAGGCAATGTAGGCGCAGCAGTGGGTGATCTCGGAGGCGCCTTGACCCCTGTTCCAATCGTCGGCACCACAGCAGGTGGCCTGGTCACCTCGGTCGGCACTGCGGTCACCACCATCGGCACCGGCGTCACAACAGGCCTGGGATCCCTGGGAACCAATAGCAATTCGCTGGGCATTACGGTCGCAGGTGTCGGCGGCGGCGTAGCTGACTTGGGCGACGGCCTGTCGACCACCGGCCAATCACTGTCAACCACTCTCGGCGGTATCCCCGTCGTGGGCGGCCTGACAGGCGGTGTAGGCACTGCAGTCGGTGGCGTCGTGGATAAAGTCGGCACCACCGTTACCATGCTCGGCGATACCCTCAGTACGGCCAGCACCACCGGCCCGCTGGGTTCGTTGACCAACACCCTGGGCAGCAAAGTCGTGGTGCCTGTGGTGTCGCTGGTGGAAAACACCACCGGCAACCTGGGTAACGCAACCGGCTTGGGCACTCCACTCAATGGCGTACTGGATAAGGTCGGCTCGACCGTCACCAGCTTGGGGACTCAAGTCGCCAGCACGGGCGGCACGGGCAACCCGGTCACCGGCGTTGTCGGCACCGTGCTCACCGGCGTCGGTGGCACACTGGATAAATCAGGTGGTTATGTCGCCCCAACCGGTGGCACCTCGGCTACCGGCATTCCAGAACTGGTGGGTGGCCTGGTCGCTAACGTGGGTACCGGCCTGAACGTGGGCAACACCAACGGCACCGTCAGTGCAGCGGGTGTGACCGGTGGTGCAGTCGGCGGCACCGTTGCCTCGCTGGGCACTGTGCTGGGTGGCACAGGTGTAGCAAACACCGCTGCTACCGCACCGGTCGCCACCGTGGCCGCCAATGTCGGCGCCGCGCTCAACCCTGTGACCAGCGGCGTCACCAACCTGACCCAAACCATCGGCACCACTACCGGTGTGGGTGCTCCGGTCAATGGTCTGGTGACTCAAGTTGGCGGCGCTGTGAGCAGCGTGGGCACTAACTTGACGGCAGCCAATGCCAACCCGATCACCAACGCGGTAGGCACCACCGTCACAGCGGTCGGCGGCACCGTCGCCTCGGTGGGTGGTCTGGTAACCGGCGGCACCACTGGCGGCACCAGCGGTGGTTTGCTCGGTGGCCTGAATATCGGCACCACCGCCACAGCAACCGGCACTGCCACAACCACGGGCGGCACTACGGCCACAGGCGGTCTGGGCGGTTTGTTGAATGGCCTGACCGGCAAATAGAAATGCACCTGGCCGATTAGACGGCCTCCCCTACAGCGCCTACGCTTGGTTGAGACGAGAGACCTTTAATAAGTCTCTCGTCTTTTTTATGGGCAGCGACACCTGTGATCAGTCGCCGCCCTCCCGAACCGAGTCCCAGAACCCGGCGGGCCCGAAGCGCTGCTGCAGTTGACCATGGAGTGTCCTATGCGCGTGTTGACCCCGTTGTTATTGCTCACCCTCAGTGCTTACGCCCAGGCCGAGACCCTTCCCAGCTTTCTTAACAGCAACGACACTGTTCGCACCCTGCCGGTGCCCAACCTGCCCGCTGACGCCTACCGACCACCCACGTCGAAAACCCAAGTACCCGAGGCGCCGCCGACTGCGGGCCAGCCGCTGTTGATGGACACCAAGGTCACTATTCGAAAGTTGCAGATCGAAGGCGGAACGGTCTACCCGCTCGCCGAGACGGCACAGGTGTATGCGCCGTTGATTGGACGTGAAACCAACCTTGCGCAACTGATTGAAGCGACCCGTGGCATCACCCGCCGTTATCAGGAGGATGGCTACCTGCTGTCCTACGCCTTCCTGCCGCAACAGAACTTCGAAAATGGCCTGGTCCGCGTGGTACTGGTGGAAGGCTACATCAAGGACTATCAACAAACCGGCGACATTGGTTCGGTGTCGGCCTACGTCGATAAACTCGCGCAAAAGCTCCTGGCCGAACGCCCACTGACTCGCAAGACCTTCGAGCGCTATACCACGCTGATGAGCCGCATCCCCGGCCTCAGCGTACAAGCGCAAGTACCGCCGCCAGGCACCACCGATGGCGCCACGCACATGCAGATCCAGGCCAGCCGCAAACCTTTCACCACCAGCATGAGCCTGGTGCAGAAAAGCCGTGGCGGCACGCAAGCGTTGCTGAGCGCCACCAGCAATTCCCAGACGTCCATGGGCGAGCAGCTCAGCGTCAGCGGCCTGTTCCCACCCGGCGAGGACAAAGAGCATTACTACCGTGTGGACTACAACCAATTCATCAATGCCGAAGGCACCCAACTGGCGCTCGCCGCCGAGCGCTATCGCGCCGACCCCAGCAGCAGCGTGCAACTGGACGGCGGTTTCGAACTCAAGCCGCACCAGTCCATCGACCGCTATTCCATTGGCCTGAGCCACCCATTCATTGCCTCCCCGACCGAGTCATTCACCCTGGGCACACGCCTGTACGCGGTCGACCAGACCACGCGCTATAAACTGGTGGGCTACCCGCTGCGTTTCGACATCGAATCCAACCTGCGCGCCCTGGCCTTCGAAGGTGATTGGCGCAAAGCCGACGCGCGACGCCTACGCATCATCAGCGGTGGCCTGTACCAGGGCATCGATGGCCTGGGCGCCAAGGCCCGCAGTGACCTGGACGTGGCTAAACCCGACCTCGACTTCTTCCGCCTGCGCCTCTCCGGCGTGCAAAGCGACAAGTTCTTCGACAACTGGCAAGGCGTACTTTCCGGCGCGCTGTACTGGAGCAACAACACCCTGCCCGACAGCGAACGCGCCACCTTCGGGGGGCAAAATTTCGGCCGCGGCTACCCGGACGACCAAGGCTCGGGCGACAAGGGCTGGGGGGTGGCGTACGAGGTCAACTACAGCTTCAACCGCGCCGGCAACTGGGTGAAAATCCTGCAACCCTACGTAGTGGTCGATCGCGCCAAATCCTGGTTCAACGACCTGCCTGTCAAGGCCAACGACATGTCGTCGGCGGCGGTAGGTTTACGCTTTGGCGACAACAAGTACTACAACATCGCGCTGGAAGCGGCCAAGCCAATGTCGGATATCGCCCTGGACAGCTTCAATCGCAGGCCTCGGTATACGCTGAGCTTCAGTTATCAACTGTGACGAGGGCACCTGTAATCAATGTGGGAGCTGGCTTGCCTGCGATGGCGCTCTTCGGGTCGACCATTTAATTGGGTTGGAATGAGTACATATCTCGGTTGTCTGCCATACCGCCTTCGCGAGCAAGCCCGCTCCCACAGTTGGGTTTCGGAGTGTCAGGCAGTTAGTCGTTGACTGTTCGGCCATCATCGCAGGCAAGCCAGCTCCCACATTTAATAAGCGGTGCAGGCCCGTTACCGACCAGGTGTAGAGAGGGGAAACAGGCTGTTGAGGGTATCGAGCAAGCGCACCAGGTAGATCGGCTTGCGAAACAAGTCCAGCACCTGCAAGCGCAGCATATCGCTGACATCGTCCATTTCTGCATGGCCAGACATCACGATCACAGGCAAATGCGAGCGTGAGGTATGTTCGCGCAGGCGCTTGATCAAGGAGATACCACTTTCCTCGGGCATGCGCAGATCGGTGATGACCAGGGCGATATCAGGGTGAAGTGTCAATTCTTGCAAGGCGAAGGTGACGGAGGTCGCGGTGAAACAGACGAACCCCTCGTTTTCGAGGGATTCGGCCAACTCCACCAGCGCATCCTCCTCGTCGTCCACCAATAGGATTTGTTGGCGGGATGACGAAGGGTGGGTCATGGGCGGTACCTGATAAAAAGAATCACCGGAACGAAAGAATACCGCAATGACAGCTAAGTCGCTGCTGGCAGCGCATCAGACACTTGCTCGAAGATACCTTTTATCTTATCGCCAAGCCCAGTACCAATACCGACGATCACCAACGCAACTATCGCGACGATAATCACATATTCAATAGCCGACGCCCCGTCTCTGCGACGCAGGAATAACTGAGCGTGAACATAAAATTTCAAGAACAGGTCAAGGATCATGTTGAGATCTCCTTCATGCGCCACAAAGCGCCGATACAGCTGGCCCGCACAATGATTGCCGTGTGCCACTAGAGCATTGTCAACAAATTTAACACTCACAACTGTAAGAATGAATTAATCATAAAGTATTAGTGGCCTCATGCGCCCTGCAAGTCCGTTGTTTAAAGGCCCGACTCTAAAAACATCGATAATTTTTTCATTCGGTAATGGCATTTCGTCCTAGCTGAGCTACCTTCAAATAGCCAAATCGTTAGTTGTTCATCACAGCCCAGTTGCGAATTTAACTCGTTTGGATTAACGGGAATAAAAGTAGTGCAACAGGATAGGGAGCGCCGTCATGAACAGTCGCATCAGCATGGTCCTGGCTGGCTTGCTGCTTATCGGAGCCCTGGTGGCAGGGTATTGGGGCCTGGTACTGAGCCGGCCGTCGGCACCCGCCGTAGTGCCCTCGCCAGAACCTGTCATTTCCGTTGAAAAAACCGTTGCGGTCGTGGAAGACCAGACCCGCCAGCCCGTCGTGGTACTGGTGCACGCGGTTGCGCCTTTTGTGCCCCTCACCGCTGCCGATGTAGCCGTGGAAAAACTGCGTACCGTGCCGGCAGGCAGCCTGACCAGCGTTGACCAGGCCATCGGTCGTACGCCCTTGCGGGCCCTGGGTGCCGGCACCTGGCTCAATGATGAAAGCTTCACCGCCGGCGGCCCCCTGGCCCGCATGATTCGTGCAGATGAACGCGCGCTCGCCGTCGCCGTCGACGAGGTCATCGGTGCCGGTGGCCAGTTGAGCCCCGGCGATTACGTGGATGTCTTGTTGTTCTTGCGCCAGGACAATGCCAATGCCGAGCAGTCGGCACAGGTGGTCATCCCGGCGATTCGCCTGCTCAGCGTCGGCGACCAACTGGGTTTGGCCAACGACGGCACCCCGGCAGTACCGCCACCCGCCACCGCCGAAGAACGCGCCCAGGCGGCTCAACGTCGCACCGCCGCGCGCAGTGTGGTGCTGGCGGTGCCCGAACAATTGCTGAGTCGGCTGATGCTCGCTTCCCAAGCCGGCACGCTGCGCCTGGCCGTGCGCAGTGCCGACGAACAATTGCTCAGCCGCTACTGGGCCGGTGAAAGCGACACCCCGGACAAGGTGCAAAGCGCCAACCGCGACCTCTACCAATTCACCCAATTGGCCCTCAGCGGCCCGCCAAAAAAAATCACCCCCACGGTGGCCGACACCGGCCAGCGTCGGGGCGTCGAAGTGATTCGCGGCGCAGCGGCAGCACAACCTACCCCCTGATTGAACAAGGATGCCTTGAATGAGCCAACGCTACGCTCAATTGGCCTTGGCCTTGATGCTGCCGTGCCTGCCCTTGGGCATGGCGATGGGCGCATCGGGCAACTGCAACGCTCTGGGCCAACTGCCCGCTGTGATCGAGGTGGGCGAAGGCTTGCAGACCGAACTGCAATCGCCGGTAGCGATTACGCGCCTGGCAATCGGCGACCCGAAAATCGCCGATGTGCGGGTCAACGGCGACCGCCATTTCCTGCTCACTGGCGTCGGCAGCGGCGCTACCAGCCTGATGGTGTGGACCGGCTGCTCGACCACGCCGCGCCAGAGCATGGTGTTCGTCAAGGGCAAGGCTACTTCGGCGCTGACCAGCCAATCGCTGTCGCCCTCCGAAGACCCGACGCTGCCCAGCCAGGTGCAGACCGATATTCGCTTTGTCGAGGTCAGCCGCACCAAGCTCAAGGAAGCCAGCACCAAGATCCTGGGCATGGGTAAAAACTTTTTCCTCGGCAGCCCCGATTTACTGTCCCCGTCAGAGGGCATTTTCAAATTGCCGGTGAGTGCCGACAACTTCAACATCGGGTTTGGCGGTGGCCGGGTCAAGGCACTGATCAACGCCCTGGAAAGCAGCGGTTTCGCCTATACCCTGGCGCGCCCGAGCCTGGTGGCCATGAGCGGCCAGAGCGCGACCTTCCTGGCCGGCGGCGAAGTGCCGATTCCGGTGCCCAGTGCCGGCAGCGACACCATCACCATCGAATACAAGGAGTTCGGCATTCGCCTGACCCTCACGCCCACGGTCATCGACCACAACCGCATCGCCCTGAAAGTCGCCCCGGAAGTCAGCGAGCTGGATTACAACAATGCGATTCGCATCGAAGGCATTCAGGTGCCGGCCCTGACCGTGCGACGTACCGACACCAGCGTGTCACTGGCCGACGGCGAAAGCTTCGTGATCAGCGGCCTGATCAGCAGCACCAACCGTTCGACCATCGCCAAGCTCCCAGGCCTGGGCGACATCCCGATCCTTGGCGCATTTTTCCGCGACTCCAATATCAGCAGCGAAGAAAAAGAACTGCTGATGATTGTCACGCCGCATCTGGTCCAGCCACTGGCTGCCAATGCGCAGTTGCCGTCGCTGCCCGGCGAAAAACTGCGCACCTATGACCCGAACTGGTTCCGCCTGTTCTTCCTGGAAAACGGTAACTTCGACCGGCGCAGTGGACTTTCCCAATGAGCGATAGCCTGAGCCAGACCTTCCTGGCAATCACCCGCAACAGCACCGACCTGGAATGGCTCCAGGGTGCCCTGGCCCCTCTTGGCCAAGTGATCAACGTGGGCGGCGGCAGCCTCGATGAATTGCTGGCACTGGTGGACGTGACCTTCGCCAACCTGGTGTTCGTGGGCCTGGACCGCGAGCATCTGGTGGCCCAGAGCGCCTTGATCGAAGGCGCCCTGGAAGCCAAGCCGATGTTGGCGGTGGTGGCCTTGGGCGACGGCATGGACAACCAGTTGGTACTCAACGCCATGCGTGCCGGCGCTCGGGATTTTGTCGCCTATGGCTCACGCTCCAGCGAAGTGGCCGGGCTGGTGCGGCGCCTGAGCAAGCGCTTGCCGCCCAGCGCGCCGAACGCCCATCTTGGCGGCCTCACCGTTCTCTACGGTGCCCAGGGCAATACCGATGGCGCCCTGCTGGCAAGCCACTTGGCGATGGTGGTGCAAAAGAGCGGCCAACAGACGCTGATGCTCGACCTCGGCCTGCCCAGGGGCGACAGCCTGGCGCTGCTGGGCCTGGACAGCACCTTCAATTTCGGCGACGCCTTGCGCCACCTGCGCCGCCTCGACGCCACCCTGATCAACAGCGCGTTCACCAGCACCGACGACGGCCTGCGGATCCTCGCCTACGCCGCCAGCGATGAGCCCTTGGAAATGACCAGCGCCGCGGAGCTGTACATGTTGCTCAGCGCCTTGCGCCAGCACTTCCAGCACATCGTGGTCAACCTCACCGGGCAAGCGGACAGCGAAGCCCTGCGCACCTTTGTCAGCCACTGCGACAAGCTGTTGTGGTGCACCGACCAATGCGTACTCGACTGTCGGCGTAACCTGGCGATGCTGAACCTGTGGCGCGAAAAAGGCATGAAGCTCGACCATGCCAAGCTGCTCGTCGATCGTTACGTCAAAGGCTGTGCCCCCGGCACCGAAGCCCTGGAAAAAAGCTTCGGCCTGGAGTGCATCGCCGTGCTGCCCCTGAGCCCCGAAGTGCGCCTGAACGCCAAGAACCAGGGGCAAAGCCTGTTCACCCTGGCCCCACGCGAAGCCTTGACCCAAGCCCTGCGCCACCTGGGCGAGCGCCTGGCCAAACGCACCGAAGGCCTGGATAAACCTTCGACGCGCTGGTTCGAACGCCTGCTGGGAGCGAGTCGATGAACGGCGAAAAACTCTTCGGCGCTCCGGCCCGTGGAAGTACCCCGCACAACGACCACGACGGCCTGAAACTGGTGCTGCATCGCTACATCATCGATGCCATCGAAGAGTCGGGCCAGAACCTGCTGGAAGGCTCGCGCCAATCCCTGGCGCAATTTGTCATCGACAAAGTGGCCGAATACATCACGCGCATGCACCTGGCGATCTCGCGCTATGAGATGGAGCGCCTGGCCGAGGAAATCGTCGATGAGCTGACCGGCTTCGGCCCGCTGGAAGTGCTGCTGCGCGATGTGTCGATCACCGAGATCCTGGTCAACGGCCCGCACAGGGTGTTTATCGAGCGTGACGGAGTACTCCACCAGAGCGACCTGCGCTTTATCGACGCGCACCATGTAGAACGCGTGATGCAGCGCATTCTCGCGCCCCTCGGAAGACGCCTGGATGAGTCGTCACCGATGGTCGATGCGCGCTTGCCGGATGGCAGCCGGGTCAATGCGATCATCCCGCCGATTGCCCTGGACGGCCCGTGCCTGTCGATCCGTAAATTTCGCAAGGACATGCTCAAGAGCAGTGACCTGGTAGCAATGCAAACCATCGACCACAATATTTTCGAGTTCTTCCAGGAGGCGGTGGGCAAGCGCTGCAATATTCTCATCAGTGGCGGCACCGGCACCGGCAAGACCACGCTGCTCAATATCCTCAGCCAATTGATCAACCCCCACGAACGCCTGGTCACCATCGAAGACGTAGCCGAGCTGCAACTGGGCCACCCCCACGTGGTGCGCCTGGAAACCCGCCCGCCCAATGCCGAGGGGCATGGCGAGGTCAAGGCCAGCGACCTGATTCGCAACGCCCTGCGGATGCGCCCGGACCGCATCATCCTTGGCGAGATCCGTGGCGTCGAAGTGCTCGACGTGATGACGGCCATGAACACCGGCCATGACGGTTCCATGAGTACCGTGCATGCCAACAATGCCCAGGACGCGTTGCTGCGCCTGGAAACCCTGGTGGGCCTGACCGGCCGGGTGGTGGCGGAGAAAACCCTGCGGCAGATGATCTGTGCCGCACTGGATGTGGTGGTGCAACTGACGCGCCTGCCCGATGGGCGCCGTTGCGTCAGTGAGGTGGTGGAAGTGGTGGGGGTGCGCGACGACGTGTATGTCACCAACACCCTGTTCCGCCTCGACCGCCGTAGCGGTTTCGGCTTTCTGCGCGAAGCGCTCAACCCGGCCGGCGACAAGCTGCGGCGCGAATCGGCATTGCCGTTGTAGAGAGGGCTCATGACCGGACTTGTCTTGCTGCTCATTTGCATCCTGCTGATCAGCCTGTCCGTCTGGCTGTTCCAGCGAGGGTTACGCCAGGCCGGCACCGACCGGGTGCTGGAGCGGCTCAGCGACGGCCAGCCGGTGCCCCAGGAGCCGAACGGCAGCTGGGTCGCGCTGGAGCGCATGTTCCAGCGCGCCGGCCTGGGCAAACCCACCGACCGCCTGGGTTTGTGGCTGAGCGGCTGGGCGCTGGGCATGTTGCTGGGCTATCTGCTGGCCGGCGGGCTGGGCCTGTTGGCCATGCTGATCCTGCCGCCGCTGCTGCTGCGGGTGTATATCGCCTGGCGCTACCAACGGCGAGTGCAGCGCATGGTCGAACAATTACCGCAGCTGCTGGACCACAGCGTGCGCAGCCTCAAGTCTGGGCGCACCCTCGCGGACGCTGTGCTGGGCGCGATCGACAGCACCGAAGCGCCGCTCAAGCAGGCCATGAGCCGCATCCAGCGCAACGTGCAAATGGGCGTGAGCCTGCCGGAGTCGGTCAGCGACTTTGCCGAGTTCTACGAGCGCGATGAATTCCGCCTGTTTGCTCTTGGCCTGAAGGTCAACCACCGCTACGGCGGCAACGCCAGCGAGCTGCTGGAAAACCTGATCAAGATGATCCGCGAGCGCGAACAGGGTGCGCGCCAACTCAAGGCCATGACTGGCGAAACGCGCATGACCGCCTATGTGCTGGCGGGTTTGCCTATCGTCATGGTCGGCTACTTCCTGATGGTCAACCCGGGCTACCTGATGAGCATGTGGAATGACGGAACCGGGCGCCACCTGCTGCTGGCCGCGGTGGCGCTCGACATTTCGGGCACCTTCGTCATGTGGCGCATGTTGCGGAGTATTTGAGATGGCCATCCTGATTTGCATCCTGTTATCGCTCGCCGCCGCCGCCTTGATCGTCGGCAACCTGCTGGAGCAAAGGCGCCGTCAACGCCTGGTCAGCCAACGCCTGCAAGGCCAACTGACCCGCGAGGACAAACTCGGCAGCCTAATGCGCCAGTTGGGCGCCAGCACCGTGGCCCAGCGCTCGGTCAGCCTGGACAACGAAACCCAGACCCTGCTCAACCGCGTCGGCTGGCGCAAAGCCAACCAGCGCTCCATGTTTGCCGCTTTCCAGATCGGCGTGCCCATCGTGCTGCTGGGCTTGACCCTGCTCGGCCAGCAACTGCTGTTTCCCCATGCCGGCTCACCCTGGATTGCCCCGGCGATTGCCCTGGGCATCGGTTACTTGCTGCCCAAACGCATCCTCGCCCTCAGTGCGAAATATCGCCAGGAGCGTATCGCTCGGGAAATTTCCACCTTCATTCCATTACTGCGCATCCTGTTCGAATCCGGCATGGCAGTTGAGCAATCGCTGCGGGTGTTGAGCACCGAAGCCCAGCGCTTGCTGCCAGACCTGACCCATGAACTGCGCCTGATCCTGGCAAGGGTCGACTCAGGCCTGGAACTGTCCGAAGAGCTGGGCAAGACCGCACGCCTGTTGGCCGTGGATGAGTTCACCGACACCTGCATCATCCTTCAGCAGTTGATCCACCAAGGCGGCGGCGCGATGAAATCCTTGCTGGCCCTCAAGCAGTTGCTTGACGACCGCCGCCTGACCCGCCTGCAGGAATACATCTCGAAGATGTCCGCGAAGATGTCCGTGGTGATGATGGTGTTCCTGTTTCCCGCCTTGCTGATCGTGCTGGGGGGGCCGGCCATGATCGCCATCTCCCGAGCCTTGAATAACTTTTGAGGAGCCTGCCATGAAACCACTGATCGTCGCCTTGAGCCTGCTGATGCTGGGCGGCTGTGCCAGCAACGGCCAGGTTCCGTGGGCCGGGTTGCTGGCGCCGGGCAATTGCCCCAAGCCCAGCTCGGACCAGGAGCTGTCGCTGAACCTGGCCGATGACATGGCCAACGAGGGCAAGCTGCACGCCAGCCTCGCCAACCTGCAGAACCTGCCCAGCGCCCTGCCCCAGGTTCGTCAACGCCAGGCCCGTGCCTATCGCTTGCTAGGCCGTCCTGACGCCGAGCCGTTGTACCGCAGCCTGCTGGGCACCTGCCTGGCCGCCGACGGTGAGCACGGCCTGGGGCAACTCGCGTCGGCCAAGGGCGACAACGGCCAGGCCATGGCTCACCTGCAACGCGCAGCACGGTTGGCGCCCACCGACGAAAAAATCCGCAACGACCTGGGCGTGGTGTACCTCGATCAACGGCGCCTGGATGACGCGCGCTTTGAATTCATGACCGCCATCGAACTCAAGCAGAGCGATCAATTGGCGGCGGTGAACCTGGTGACCTTGCTGATCTATCAGGACAACTGGGAGCAAGCCGCGAAAGTGGTCGGCCAACTCGGGTTGAGCCCTGATCAGGTGACCCGAGCCCAGGCACGGGCGCAACACCTCAAGGACGCTGGCGCGGCACCGCAGCGCCCAGTCAAAGATCAGGTAGCGGCGGTCAGCGACACGCTGCCGGCCTCTGTAAAATAGGGAGTCGATGATGAAATTCCATTACCTCGCCGGCCTTGCATGCCTGGCCCTGCCCCTCCTTGCGTCGGCCATCGAAGCGGGGCCGTCCTCACCCCGGCAGGCAGAAACGGAAAACTGGATGGCGCTGCAACTGAGCGGGCGCGCAGCCTCGGCCAACCCGCAAAAAACCACGCCGGCAGAACGCGAACAGGCGCTCAAGCGCTGGCTGGACAGCAACAAGCACCCGATTCCGGAGTTTTTTGATCAGAAAATAGGCGGCACTGCGCAAAGTGGAAGCAAGTAAAGCTACCGTGGCGAGCAAGCCTGCTTGCGCTGGGGTGCGAAGCGCCCCCAAGAAAAGCCGACTCCAGCTGCGCTGTCGAGCGGGAGCAAGCTCCCTCGCCACAGAAAGATGACTCCTGCAAGGTTTGCCTGGGCCTTTAGTGCGCAGTCACCCGCTGGCGCATCGCCGAGTTGCTCGGTGACAACGCCAGCGCCAACTGCGTGCGGTTGTGCATATGGGTCAGGCGCAGCACCTGGGACACGTACAGTTTGACTGTGTTCTCGGTAATTCCCAGTTCACAGGCAATCTGATAGTTGGTCTGGCCCTTGCCCACCAGGCGAGCCACATCCAGCTGGCGCGGTGACAGCTGATTGAAGATCGCCGGGATCTCCAACGGCCCGGCTTCATCAGCCGATGGGTCCCTGTCATGGTCCTGGGGCACCGGGTTGCGACGCACTTTGTCCAAGTCCATATACAAGTCGTTGATCGATTCGGACAGGTACTGCAACTTCTGGTTGAGCGTGCCCAGTTGCAGGTCTTTTTGCCGTTCCTCCAACGCGGCTTCCTGGCGCTTGAGGCCTTCGAGCAATTCATCGAGGTTGATCGGCTTCTGGTAGTAATCGGCGATGCCCGCACGCAGGGCCTTGATCACATCCTGTTTGTCGGCGCGACCGGTGAGCATGATCGCTTCGAACGCGCGATGTTTACCGGCGATCCGTTGCAGCGCCTGGACCAGCTCGATGCCGTCCATGTCCGGCATATGCAGGTCACACAGCACTAAACCAATCTGAAGGTCTTCGCCAAAACGCTGGACAGCCTGCTGGCTGGACTCGCAGGGGACACAACGGTACCCACTGCTTTCAAGAAATTCACAGAGCTCCTCCACGATTAATGGCTGATCGTCGACCACGAGCACTTTTACTGCAGACGTAAGCTTGTTCACGCGCTACTCCATGCCTGGCAAGCCAAATAATGACCTATCCTTTCTGACGAAAATTCCTACATAAGCACTCATTAAACGTAGACGTACTTTCCGACTATGTACATAGCATTAATCAACTCGTGCGACTGATGGATCCAAAACCAGCTGCCGGCAAAACCTGTCAAAACGAAGGGCGCAAAGGGCTGTTTTGTTGACGCGTGCTCTGCCCGGTCAACGCTATTTGAGCTAAGCCATTGATGCATAAGTGTCCAGGCCACCATGGCGATGCCGGCACCGATCAACGACCCCAGCAGGTACTCGATATTGGAGGCCAGCCCCAAGGCGGCTAGCAACTTCACATCCCCCGCGCCAAAGCGGCCCAACGCGTAGCCGGGCAGGGTCAGCACCAGCGCCAAAGCCAAGGCCAGGCCACCCTCGCTGCGGGGCGCGCCCAGCCAGGTCGAGCCCGCCCATAGCAGGTAAATCAGCGCCAACAGCCCGACGCCCAGGGTCAGCGTATTGGCAATTTGGCGCCGGCGAATATCCTGCACAGCACATACGCCCAACCACAGCACAATCACTAGCGTCTGGATCACGTAAAAAACATCCCTTTTGGCTGAATGATTCTATGCTGATATCAAGTACTCGCCTCAGGGTAGACGCAGTCATGAAATCGAGCCTCCCGAGAAAGCAAAAAGGCGCTGCGGCGATCGAGTTTGCCTTGGTTTTCGTGATTTTCTTTGCAGTGTTCTACGGCATGCTCAGCTACAGCTTGCCGCTGCTGTTGATGCAGTCATTTCACCAAGCGGCGGCCGAAGGGGTACGCCGCAGTGTGTCCCTGGACCCAATCACTGCAGGTGCAGGCTATTCGGCCCTGGTTGTACAACGCGCCAA
Organism: Pseudomonas sp. PA-1-6B; assembly: GCF_021609545.1. Lineage (NCBI taxonomy): Bacteria > Pseudomonadati > Pseudomonadota > Gammaproteobacteria > Pseudomonadales > Pseudomonadaceae > Pseudomonas > Pseudomonas sp. PA-1-6B. The sequence continues at coordinate 48,814 of NZ_WJZM01000020.1, read as the reverse complement.
GGATGCGACCCAGGCCCAGTTGAACTGGATCCCCAGTTCCTTGAATTTCTTGCCCGGCTATATCACCGCTACCTACACCAATAATTTGCTGACGGTGAAGATCACCTACCCCACGGCCAATATCAAAGCGGTCTTGCCGGCCCTGGTATTGCCCGGGGTGGGCACCGTACCGAACCTGCCCACCAACCTCACCGCCACCTCGAGCCTTCAGTTTTGACGACGGGGGATAAATTGTTCGCACGCCTGCGCGGGCGCACCAGCGCCCTGGCTCTGGATGTACCCACGACGCCCGCGCCCGGCCTGCAACTGCAACTGGACAACCTGGGTCGGGTGCTGAACATCTCAGGCACCTTGAGGCCTTTGCTTGCCCAGCATCTTGCTGGCATGCCGAACCCACCGTTGCAGACCTTGCTGTGCGCCGACAGCGCGCTGAGTGTCGAGGGCACGCCGCAAGAGTGGCAACGACACGGCCTGGACCTCGACTTCCAGGGCGCTGCCGGCCAGGTCCTGCATACCCGCGGCTGGATCGAGCCGGAGGGCGACGGCTGGGCCCTGCACCTGCTGGACATCACGGACCTGCTGGCCGACCGAGCACGGGTACAGCAACGCGAACAGAACCACCAACTCGCCGCCCTGATGAGCGAACAGCTGCGCGTGTGCAGCCCCAACCGCCTGCCCCAGGTGTTCAGCGAACACCTGCGCAGCGTGGCCCAGCGCTGGCGCATCCCCTGCGTCGCCATGGCACTGCTCGACGAAGATGACCAGGGCTGGCGCATCTACAGCCACTACGCCGCGCACGACGCCCCAGCCTTATGGCAAACCGGGCAACACCTGGGCACCAGCCTGGACAGCATCAACGGCAACACGCCACTGAGCCTGGACATTGCCCAGGGGCGCAGCGACAACCCGCGCCTGCACAGTGTATTTGGCAATGCCGACGGCTTCCTGGTGCCGTACCGCGACAGCCATGGCGCCGCCGCGTGGCTGCTGTGTGGCTTCTATAACGGCCAGGCACACCACACCGGCGAGCGTGACTGGCTGAACCTGTGCGCGGCACTCGCCGCGCCGCTGCTGGGCCGTCTGCGCGAACAGCGTCACCACCAGCAACTGGAACGGGTAGAAGCCCTGCAAGGCCTGCTCGGCACTGGCTGGTGGGAACTGTTGCCCGCCACCCAGGAAATCCAACTGGCGCCACAATTGCTGCGCAACCTGAGCCTGGACGAAGGCCCCACCCGCCAACCCCTCGGCACCTGGCTCGAACTCATCCACCCCGCCGACCGTCAGGCCCTCGACAGCCGCCTGCAAGACCTGCAAGCCCTGGGCAAGCCACTGCTGACCAGCGTGCGCCTGCAACGCACCGAGTCCGAGCAGTCGCCCCTGTGGTACCGCATACAAGGCCAAGTGCTGGGCGCCGGCAATGAACGGCGCTGGGTCGGCTTCATGCTCGACATCAGCGACATCCAGAACCAGCAACTGCAAGCCGCCGCCGCCCATGCGCGCCTGGACAACCTGATCGCCAGCTCACCGGCCGTCATCTATGTGCAGCGCTACGTCAACGGCGCGCTGCACCCAGCGTTTTTCAGCGCCAGCCTGTTGCCGCTGCTGGGCTGGACCTTGGCCGATTGCAACCACGACACCCTGGCGGCGCTGATCCACCCCGACGACCGTGAGCGCTACTTCGAACGCACCCGCCAACTGCTGCGCGAAGGCAACGTGCGCAGCCGCTACCGCCTGCGCGACAAGCAAGGCAACTACCACTGGCTGCTCGACGAAGCCAAGCTTTTGCGCGACGACCTCGGCTTGCCGGTGGAAGCCGTGGGCCTTTGGCTGGACGTCACCGAGGCGACCCTGGCCGCCGAGCAGGTGCGCCAAAGTGAAGAGCGCTACCGCATCCTGGTGGAAGACTCGCCAGCGATGATCTGTCGCTACCGTCCCGACCTGATCCTCACCTTCGGCAACACGCCGCTGGCCAATTACCTGGAATGCCGGCCCGACCAACTGCCAGGCATCGACCTGGGCCAGTGGCTGTCGGATGAACAACGCGCCGCCTTTATGCAGCGCATTCAGCAACTGACCCCGGAATTCCCGGTGAGCACCGCGGAAATCAGCCTGCAACTGCCGGGGCGCGAACATGCCTGGTGGGTGTGGTCGGACCGTGGCGTCTTCGATGAACAAGGCGCCCTGATCGAAGTGCAAGCCGTAGGGCGCGACAACACCGAAGTACGCCGCTCCCAGCAGCAACTGACCCAAAGCGCGAAAATGGCCACCCTCGGCGAAATGGCCACCGGCCTGGCCCATGAGATCAACCAGCCGCTGAACGTGATGCACATGGCCATCACCAATGTGCTCAAGCGCCTGGGCAATGGCGATGTGCAGATCGACTACCTCACGGAAAAACTGCACCGTATCGACGCCCAGGTGCAACGCGCGGCACGGGTGGTCGACCATATGCGCGTCTTCGGCCGCCGCTCGGAAATCGAGCAACAACCATTCGACCCGGCGCAGGCGCTGGAGGGCACCCTGTCCCTGCTCAGCGAAGGCCTGCGCGGCAAAGGTGTAGACGTGCGCATCAGCCCTACGGACTTCTCGGTGCAGGTCAAAGGCTATGTCGACCAGCTGGAACAGGTGCTGATCAACCTGATGGTCAATGCCCGCGACGCATTACTCAGCCAGCGAGAAAAAGACCCTGCCCTGCGCCCCTGGATTGCCCTGCACAGCGAGCACGACAGCCGCCATGTGCGTATCTGGGTCGAAGACAACGCCGGCGGGATAGACCCGCGCCTGTTGGAGCGGATTTTCGAACCGTTCTTTACCACCAAGCCGATAGGCGTCGGCACCGGATTGGGGCTCTCGGTGAGCTATGGGATTGTGGAAAACATGGGTGGGCGCCTGAGCGTCACCAACGGCGAGGCCGGCGCGAAATTCTGCGTCGAGTTACCCATCGCGCAGAACTCAATCAGCTAACCACGACGCGAAGAGAGCCGCTCTTGCTCTTGCTCTTGCTCTTGCTCTTGCTCTTGCTCTGCTTTTGCTCTTAGGCGCCCCGTCAAACCACGCTGGCGGATTACGGGCACACCGAGCCCAGACGAGGTGCCGAGTGGTGGGGCAAGAGCGTTTTGCTTACTTTGGCCTGGGCCGGCATCCCGGCTTTTGCAAAGTGAGCCGCCGTCAGGGCGGAACCCTAAGTGGCCGTTACCGCAGCAATGGATATGTACTCGGTATAACTGTGTCGACTGGCAGGCCGCTATCGCAGGCAAGCCAGCTCCCACATTTGGAACGCGGGGTGTCAGCCAGATAGGCGTCGGCTGTCAGGCCGCCATACCAGGCAACCCCCCACATTTGGAACGCGGTGCATCAGATAGACCAACAGGCTAAATCACCAGATAAGCCCGGCCCATATGGCAAGAGAGATTGGCACCAACTTCGGCATTGCCCAAGTTGATGCCCAAGGCGCTGAGCAAGGTGTTGACGATAGGGTCGAGAATCGGCGACAGCACGTTCTGGATCAGCCCCACCACCGCCGTGGTGATGGTCGCCAACAGCCCGGCGACCCCAGCCAGCGCACCATTGGAGACACTGCCGCTGGGCGGTGCATAAGTTACCTGCAAGCCATTAAGGGTCGCCGCCAGGCTGCCGACGATATTGGCGGTGCCCGGCGCGAACTTGTAGGTGGGCGGCGCATTCATCTCGGCCACCGGCGCAAACACCATCGTGCTGGTTTGCGCAGCAATGGTGGAGTTGGCTTTCAACAGCAAACCGCCCCCCACATTGGGTGTACGGTTAGGGCTGCACAGCAGCGTCAGGACCACACAGTAGCGCTGGCCAAAATCGATCAGCCTGACCGGCTGCACATCGACTGCTGCGGAGGAAGAAAAAGCCGCCTCCGGATCCACCGTACCGACCGCCAGGGTCGCCAGGGACGTAGTGGTTTCCACCGTCAAGGATTTGGAGGCCGGCGAGTCGCAATTGAAATCCGTGACATGGGTTTGCGCACTGCCGGCTTCGATGTAAATGGCCAGCGATGTGGTGACATCCACGTCAGCCACATTGCAGGCCACCAGGCACAACACACCGCCAACCACCGCTGGCAGGTTGAGGTTCAACAAGCCCTTGACCACCTGGGACACCGGCGTGCCCAGGCCCGTCAATATGGACGCCACGCCAGAGACCGCCTTGATGATCGGTGCCTGCACGGTCACCAACGTGCGCACTTGCGCGGTGCGTACAAAAATCTGATCGGTCGGCGGGGTATTTTGCAAGCCCTTCTTGGCCAGCACAGGATTGCCAATGGCCGACAGCTGCGGCGGTTCGATGACCTTGGTCTGGATCGACACATTGCCCACCAGCGGAATCGCGACCTGCGCCGCCGCGCTCACCGCATTCTTGCTGCTGGACAACTGCGCCACCGCTTCCAACAGTTGAAACAATTGCACATTGCTGTTCAGCGCCGCCGTCGGCGTGCCGGTGGCGATGTCGATCAGGTCACCCACGGTCAACAGCTTGCTGTTGGGTGCAATGGCTTGAATCGAAATCACGTCATTGACCACCGCCGTGACCGCCGCACCGTTTTTCTGCAAAACCTTCACAGCAGCGTCGATCAGTTGAGTAGCCGAGACTGCGGTACTGAGCAAGGCATCGTATTCACCGGCCTTCACGTTCAGGTTGATCGCCAGTTGGTCCAAATAGCTGAGCAGGTTGACGTTGGTCTGCAGCAAGCCGTTCCAACCCGCCGCCGTGAGCGAAAGGTTACCGCCGAGCAGGTTGCCGATGACCAGGTTGAGCAGTGGGGATTTGCCTGAGTCGACGCTGGCCAGACTGCTGCGGATCGAGAGCTGCGCCACGGGCGGCGGTGTCGCTGCGACGGCGGTGGCGCTCAAGTTGATTTGCGGGGTGATCGGCGCGCCGCTGAACAGGTTCCACAGGCCATTGGCGATGCTGGTCAGGACGGTGCGCGAGGCCACCACGCGGATCGCGTCGCTCTTGGTGGCATCCGCGGTAAACACACGGGTGTTCAGAGCATTGGTCGCCAGGGTGCCGCACGTCACCGCCAGGGTGCTGCCATTACCGACCACAAAACCGTTGCGCGCGGCATTTTGCGTGACATAGGCGTTTGCGGTGGTGTTGGTACCGCATTGGCCACCGAGACTGGCTGCCTCCAACGCCGAGGTATCGGCGACGGATTGCAGCTTGCGCTTTTCCAAATACAAGCGCCCGCTGTCAACCGCCAGCAACGTAAACACCAAGGCCAAGGCCAAGGTGCCTGCCGCCATCAAGCCTATTGCACCACGCTGCCTGGAACCGAATCGGGGAGACATCGAAGCACTCCTGCGCTAACTCTCCGTTGCACTGGAGTGTAGACAAGGCTTCGGCAGGTTGCTGGCAACTCGCCACATTGGCGACTGGCGGAGATGCCCTGAATGTCGGCCCCCTAATACAACTCAGCTAAGCGAACGCTATGCTCAAAACACTGAAGATCAAATGTGGGAGCTGGCTTGCCTGCGAAAGCGGTAGTGCAGTCACTGAAGCAGTGACTGGCACACCGCTTTCGCGAGCAAGCCCGCTCCCACAGGGGTACGGGGGGATCAGCGCGGCGGGTAGTTGGAAAGGATCTTGGTCACGGTGCTGCGGATGGCTTTGTTGCGTTCCTCGGGGTTCGGCGTGCTGGCCATCATCTGTTCGTCGCTGCCGCGCCACACCAGCTTGCCGTCCTTGCCGTCGAGCAGGTCGATCTGGATGGTCGCGACCTTGTAGGTGATGTTGCGGGTTTCGTTGTACATCGGCGCGCCCCAGTAACCATTCCACGGGCCGCCCCAGGCACCGCCATAGTTGGTGGTGACTTGCTGCTGGCGGTCTTCGACGATCAGGTAGGCCTGTACATTCAGGTCAGCCTTGGTACCCGCCGCCGCAGGACGCAAACCCCGCTGATCCAGCTGTTCGCCCACGGCCTGGCGGATGCGTTGCTCGGTGAGGTCGCTCTTGATCCTCGGATCATCGGGACGGTACTGCAACGCTGGGTCTTTCCAGGCCCAATTGCGGTAGGCGCCGAAGTCTCGGCTGGCGTCGAAATCGTGGTTGACCTGGTTGCTCTGGCAACCGCCCAGCAACATGACAACAGCAAGCGCAGCGATGCGACGAAGCATGGTGTTCTCCAAAAACAACGTGGGCTTGCAATGAGAATAGCTGCTAACTGGGCGGATAGGCAGCCATTGCCTTCTGCATCGCCTTGCGCAAGCTATCGGCGCGTTCGCTCAGGCTGCCCTGGCTGGTGGTTTCGGCACTGGTGCTCCACACCGGCTGGCGGGTGCGCGCATCGAACAGGCTGATACGCGCCACGGCCACTGTCACTTCATAGGTGCGCACCACGGGCACGCTGTTGTACATGCCGTAACCGTTGCCATAGCGGTTATAGCCGCCGTAGCCGTAACCATAATCGTCCTGGACCTGGCGCAGGCGTTTTTCCAGGCGTACATCGGCGCTCACCAGCAGGTCGGGTGCACGCTTGTCATGCAAGGGGCGCAAGCCGCGCTGATCGAGGGCGCCGCTGACAGCCTCGGCAATCTGCGCCGAATCGGCCCAGGCCGTGCCCGCCGGCAACTGACCGTTGAGCCAACCCCATCTGCGGTAGGCACCATAGTCGCGCACCGGCGCGGGGTAGGCGCTGGCATCAAAGGTAGTGGCCGCCTGGGCGGGCGCCGGCGGCATCGGTGCCGAACTGGCCACGTAAGGATTGGGGCTCGAGCAGGCCACAAGGCCTAGAGACAACAGGATTAAACCGAGACGACGCATGTCGACCTCCCACGCTGGGCCGCTTAAACCGGGCGGCAGATCCAGTGCAAATATCGCCCAAGCCCGGCAAAGCTTGGGTGACGACGGTGAGCGAGCTCCATCTCCAACAAGTCCTGCAGGTTGGCGCGCGCCTGGAATTCCACCGGCATATAGTCGTGGAACACCCGCACGCCACTTTGGCTTTCGACCTGCCACAGCCCTTCGAGTTGCGCCGCCAACTCCCGTGGGTCCAGGGGTTGTTGCGGCGTCAGGCTCTGCTTTTCGCCGGCCATGTCGTTCTTGCGCATTTTGCGGAAGTGGCCTTTGAGCAGGTTGCGGTAGATCAACGCATCACGGTTGTAGAACGCCAGGGACAACCAGCCACCCGGCAGCGTCAGTTGGTGCAGTACCGGCAGGATGGCGTGGGGCTCGGCCAACCACTCCAGCACGGCATGGCATAGCACCAGATCGTAAGGCTCGGTGAGTTGGCCGAGCAACTCCTGCCACGGTGCATGAATAAAGGTCGCGCTTTGGCCCGCGTCAGCGAAGCGCTGGCGCGCACCTTCAAGCATCGGCGCCGCGGGTTCGGCCAGGGTTACCTCGTGGCCGCGCTCGGCCAGCCACAGCGACATGTGCCCCAGGCCTGCGCCGATATCCAGCACGCGCAACGGGCGTTGCGGCAAGGCTTCCATCAGGTCGGCCTGGAGCACCGCCAGGCGAATCGCGCCCTTGGCACCGCCGTAGATCTTCTCGGCAAAGCGCGTGGCCAACTGGTCGAAATGACGATCACTCATGGGCAAACCGCCGTTCGCTATCGGCCAGCTTGGCGCGCACCACTTCGTTCATATCCAGGCCCAGTTCACTGCACAGCAACAGCAGGTACAGGACAATATCGCCGACCTCCTGGCCCGCATGGGCAAGTTTATCGGCGGGCAGTTGGCGGGATTGATCTTCGGTGAGCCATTGGAAGATTTCCACCAGCTCGGCCATTTCCACACTGGCAGCCATGGCCAGGTTTTTCGGGCTGTGGAACTGCTTCCAGTCGTTGGTATCGCGGATGCGGTGCAGGCGTTCGGTGAGGTGTTCGAGGTTCATGCGGGGGCTCCTGAATGGGTATAGCTTACCCGATCACTCCCACGCTCCGCGTGGGAACGATCAGTCGACAACGCTGAACTCGAGCCTGGCGGTTTGGCCGGCTTCATCCAATACGCTGAGCTGATAGCGGCCCAGCCGTTCAAAACTGGCATTGATGCTGTCCTGGTTCGCGCTGTCGCCCAACGGCGCCCCATTGAGGAACCACCAACGCCGGCCACTGCCGCCCAGGGCGGAGATGTTCAGGCGCAAGGCTTGTTGACTGGCAGCGGGCAGGCGCAGTTGGTCGCCTTCGCGTACGCCCACGATGGACAACGGCGACGCCGCAGCCAGCGCCGGCGGAGGGCAATCCGGGTCAGGCGCAGGAATGCGTGCTTCACGGCGTTCAATCCTTGGCAACCAGGGCTCCAGCGGCGCCGGCCACAGGGCAACGCTTTTGGCGGTTGCGCCAGGGCAATGGGCATCGACCCTCAAACCCTTGGGGTTAACCCAGATGCTTTCCATCAAGCCCACGCTCAAGGGTTGATCCAATGCCTGCAAGGTCGGCGGCGTGGTGTTGTCCAGGGTCCAGGCAAAACGCTGGCGGCGGCAATTGGGGTCGCTGCGGCTCATGGGCTGGCCCAGCGGCCAACAAATCGCTGCCACGCCGATATTGGCAGGCACCGGTTTGACTGGCGCACTGATGCCGCGCTGGCTATCGCGGTTGGTCAGCACGTCATGCACCTGCAACATCAACGGCGCTGCCGACGCCAGGCCGAACTGCCCCGGTACCGGCGTGCCATCGGGCCGGCCGATCCATACGCCAATCAGGTAACGCGGGCCCACGCCAATCGCCCAGGCATCGCGAAAGCCATAACTGGTGCCGGTTTTCCACGCCAGCACCGGCCGTTGGACCAGCTCGGCACGCGGGTCACGGTCGGGCCGCGCCTGGCCGCTGAGGATGCGCCGCACAATCCAAGCGGCGCCGGGCGACAGCAACGGCCGCTCCCTGAGCGTATCGTCCGGCTGTAACCGCAGGCTGGCGCTCTTGCCATCACGGGCCAGGGCGCTGTAGCCACTCACCAGTTCTTCCAGACGACTGCCCGCACCGCCGAGGATCAGCGCTAGGTTCGGCTCGGCCAATGCCGGCAACGCCAAGGGCATGCCACCGATGCGCATCTGTGCGGCAAAGCGCTTGGGCCCGTAGGCTTCCAGCAGTTGCACCGCAGGCAGGTTCAACGAACTGGACAACGCGGTGCTGGCCGGTACCGCCCCGGTAAAGCCCATGGAAAAGTTGCCAGGGCGGTAATCGCCATAGCGCCGAGGCACGTCCTGCAACAGCGATTCGGAGTGAATCAGGCCGTCATCCAACGCCATCCCGTAGAGAAAAGGCTTCAAGGTGGAACCGGGCGAACGCAGCGCGCTGATCATGTCCACATGACCAAAGCGCTTGGTGTCGTTGATATCCACCGACCCCAGGTAGGCGCGCACCGCCATGCTTTCTTCTTCCACCACCAGGATGGCCGCCGAGGTGTGCTCCGGCAGGCGTGCGCGCCAGCCCAACAGCAGGTCTTCGAGACGGCGTTGCAAGGTGGCATCCAGAGTGGTGCGAATCAGTGGCGGGCTGTCGGGGCGATTCAGGCGACGTGCGAGCAAGGGCGCCAGGCTCGGTTCCAGGCGTGGGGCGAGCAACAGGGGTTCTTCCAAGGCTTCATCCACCGCCGATTGCGGCCATACCTGAAACTCGGCCAGGCGGCGCAGCACTTTGTCCCGGGCCAGCTGGGCGCGCTGCGGATGGCGGTCCGGGCGCAAACGGCTCGGCGCCTGGGGCAATACCGCGAGCAACGCGGCTTCGGCGTGAGTCAGTTGTGATGGCGACTTGCCCAGGTACGCCCAACTCGCTGCCGCCACGCCCTGCAGCGTACCGCCGAAGGGCGCGCGATTCAGGTACAGGTTGAGGATTTCGTCCTTGGACAGGTGCCACTCCAACTGCGCGGTACGCCACAGCTGGCGTAACTTGCCGTGCAGGGTGCGTGAGTGTGGGTCGAGCAGGCGCGCAACCTGCATCGACAAGGTGCTGCCGCCGGACACCACTCGCGCGCCGCTCAGGTTTTGCCAGGTCGCACGCACCAGCGCCAACGGGTTTACGCCGGGGTGTTGGTAGAACCAGCGGTCTTCATAGGTGAGCAGCGCGTCGAGGTAATAGGGTGAGACTTCGCGGGTTTGTACCGGGTAGCGCCATACGCCATTGGCATCGGCAAATCGCCACAGCGGCGTGCCATCTTCGGCCAGCACCACCCGCGCCAGGTCGTCCTGGGGCAGGGGCAAGGGCCAGATGCGATCGGCCAGCCATAGCAGGGCGGCCACCAACACCACACAGCCCAAGACCCAGCGCAGCAACTGTGGGAGCTGGCTTGCCTGCGATAGCGCAGGATCAGTCAACTTATCCACAACTGCCCCACCGCTATCGCAGGCAAGCCAGCTCCCACATTGGGCCGCGTACATCTGCAGGTGATTAAACTAAAACTCAAACGGGCAAACCTCTATGCTTGCAGGGAACTCGCCTGCGTTATCGACAACCAAAGGCACAGTTACGCCCACCTTCTCATCAGGACACGCACATGCAGGTAGAAAGCTTTTTCGAATGGTTGGGCCAGGCGCTCGGTTCCGTCATCCGTTTTATCGTCGACGGGCTCAGCGGTTTGTTCGGGGCCTTGACCCACGCCGGCGGCAACTTTATCGACGGCCTGTCACGCACCTTGGGCATGGACACCTCGATCATCAGCATCATCACTCTGATCGTCGGGTTGCTCTTCCTGTACTCGGCGGTACGCGCCTTTATGCGGGCCTCGATTATCGTGGGGATCATCTGGCTGATGCTGGGGCTTTGGCTACTCAGTTGGGTCGTGCACTGACGGTGCAACCACTCGACTCCCCCTGTAGGAGCGAGCTTGCTCGCGAAGAACTCAAAAGCGCCGCGTTGATTCAGGAAACACGCGTTCTCGTTGACGTTTTTCGCGAGCAAGCTCGCTCCTACAGTGTCTTTCAGCGGCCCTTGATCACCATATCCACCGGCGTCTCGCCCACCGCCTGCCAGTTCGGCCGATACATCGACTCTACCTGCGGCGGCGGCACGCGGTAGGTTCCCGGTGTCACCGCACGCGCCAGGTACAACAAGTGCGTGGTGCCATAGCCATCCAGATTCATCGCCGCCACATAGCGGTCGTCCCTGAACTCCTGATGCTTGAGCGATGCGTTCTGCATCGACTCGCGCCACTCCTTCACCTGGCTGCTGGCGTTCTCCAGGCTCGCTGCGCTTTGTGCCAGGTTCTGGTTTTCCAGTTCCAGACCGGCGGGCAGCAAGTCCACCACCAAGGCATCCGGCACGCGTTGCTTGGCACTGACGGCCAGGTGCACCAGCACCAGGTCGCCGCTGTTGAGGCTGCGCAAATTCAACGGCTGGCCATTCATGCCCAGGTATTCGCGGCGAATACTCAGGTTCTCGCCACCCGGGGCAGGCGGCACTTGTGGGTAACCCGAGATTGTCAGTTGCTGGTAGACCGGCACATCGCTTTGATTGGTCAGGCTCAAATTGCCGGAAAGCAGCTTGCCTTCCAGGTTGAGCGTCGACTGCTGGTTATTCAGCTCATGCTCCCCGTCGCCGCCATCCAACAGCACCTTCCACGCCGATTCGGGCTGGGCGAAACCCAGCCGCCCGGCCAGGAACAGCGAGTTGCGCTCCTGGGTCGACAGATAGGGGCTGGCCGCCAACTGGTCCGACAAGGTAAACAGGCGCTCTTCACGCTTGCCCTTGGCCAAGTCATTTTCCTCCAGCAACGCCAGAATCATCGCCTGATCGCGCAACGGGCTGCCGTAGTCGGCCAGCCACTCCTTGGCACTGCGCTGCGCCGCCAAACCGGCAAGCAAGGCTTGATCGGCACGCGGCTGGTCGCCCATTTTCTGCAGGGCGATGGCCAACTGCACCAACGGCAAGCCGGAGCGCGCATCACTGCGCCGTTCGAACAGGCTGCGCAAGGCACCCAACGGCGCCTGCTGACTGCGCGCCAGCACCATGCCAGCATACGCCTGCACGGCAAACCGGGTGTGTTCGGCGTTGTCGCTGTAATCCACCTCGATCAGATTACGCTCCTGCACATACCGCAACAGGCGCTCGCTGGCCTTCTTCAAGGCTTCAGGCGGTACTGCAAAACCCTGGTCGCGGGCGCGCAGCAGGAAGTCGGTGACATACGCAGTCAGCCAATACTCTTCCTCGCCGTCAGCGCCCCATAGGCCAAAGCTGCCGTTGTAGCGCTGCATGCCCAGCAGGCGCTCGATGCCCAACTCGATCTTGCGCTTGCGCTCGGCATCCGGCTCGCCCTTGATGCTCAGGCGCTTGAGCAGCGCGTCGTCGGCGTACAGCGACGGGTACAAGCCACTGGCGGTTTGTTCCAGGCAACCATAGGGGTACGCCTTGAGCGCACTGATCTGCGCGCCCAGGTTCAACGGCGGCCGGCTCGACAGGCTCAACAACGCCTCGCGCCCCGAGGCATCGAACTGATCCAGCGCACCCGCCGGCAAGCTCCACGGCTGATCCTTGATCACGGCGCGGTAATGCTTGAGCAAGGCCGGGTACGCCGGGCGCACGCCTAAGGTCCATTCGCGGCTGAACGGCGGCAGGTTTTCCCCCGGCAGGTCCAGGCCATTGACCGTAACCTTGACCTTGCCCTGACCGAAACCGCCCCAGGCTTGTACCGGAATGCGCAGGGTGGTGCGCTGGCCTTGCTTGAGTTCAACCGATTGCGCGTCGCTGTTGACCAGTTCCAACGGCCCTTGCGTCGTTAATTGCACATCGAGTTTCTGCGCCTTGCCCGACAGGTTTGAGAGGTCCAGGGCCAAGGTGGTCTGGTCGCCTCCTGCCAGGAAGCGCGGCGCCGACAGCTCGGCAATCAGCGGGGCGGCGATCACCGTCTTGCCTTCGGCCATACCGTAGCGATCATCGCTCCAGGCCTGGGCCATCAGGCGAAGTTCGCCATTGAAGTCGGGGATATTGACGCTGACCTCGCCCTCGCCTTTGTCGTTCAGCGTCACCGGGGCGCTTTGCAGGGCGACGATGGTCACGCTGGTATCCGGGCGCTTGCCGCCTTTGGCCAACGCCGCGTCGCCACCAAATGCCAGGCTGGCCAGGCGCCCTTGGCCGGCTTCAATCAACTGGCCGTAGATGTCGAATTGGTCGACGCCATAGGCTTTGCGGCCGAACAGACTGGCGTACGGATTGGGCGTTGGGAACTCGGTGATATTGAGGATGCCCACGTCCACCGCCGCCAGCAGTACGTGCACCTGTTGGGGCACGCTGCCATCGGCGTTCCTGGCGGCGATCTTCACCGTCAGAGGTTGTTTGGGGCGCATTTTTTCTGGCGCAGTGAGGGTCAGGCCGAGTTTACGCTGGGTGCGATCCAGCGGCAGGTGCAGCAAGCCCACGGCGCGTTTAGGCGTGATATTGGCTTTGCGCTCGCCGGGACGAATCACCAGGGCGCTCACATACAGATCGTGGCGCGACCATTTCGGGTCGAGCTTCACCGCAAAGCTTTTGCCTTCGGCCGGCACGTCGATTTCCTGCCACCACAGCGGACCTTCGGCAGACTCCACCAACAGGTAGCCTTTACCGGCAGCCGGTGGCGTGACGGTGACATTGGCGGTGTCGCCATCGCCATAGGCGGGCTTGTCCAACGCCAGCTTGACCTGGTCGGGGCGCACGGCGCCGCCTTCGGTGTTGTCCTGGGCCTGGTAGCCGGCCCAGAAACGCAGGCTGCTGACCAGCCCGGTGTGCGGGTCTTCAACCTCCACACGGTAAGGGCCCCACTCCACCTGGAAGCTGACCTTGGCGGTGTCGCCCGCCTTGATGTTCAGGCTCTGCTCATCGAGGTTGAGGAATTTCTCGTTGAAGTGGTAGCTCCAGCCGTCATTCTCCGAGTAGTTCCAGTAGTAGTCGCGGCGCTCACGCACCAGGCGCACCTTGAGGTCTTGCGCGGCCAGTTTCTGACCGTCCTGGTTGGCCACCAGCACTTCGAATTCCACCGGGCCATCGCCGTTGGTTTCCTTGCCGTCAAACAGGCCACGCAGGCCCGGCAGTTGCTCGGCCGGCCAGATCGGCTGCACCAGGCGCCGGGTGATCGGCCGACCGCCGGACTCCTGCAGGCTGGCTTGCACAATCAGTTGCAACGGCGATTTAGCCTCGGCCCACTTGCTTTCCAGAGTCAGCGCTTGCTCGCCATTGGCGTCGAGTACGCTTTCGTCCAGTTCGAAATCCTGGCTCAGCTCTTCTTCAGTGACGGAACCGAACTGGTAGCCCGGCAGGGATTTGACCGCCTCACGCAGTGGCCGCACGTACACCTGGCCACTGACGCGGTTACCGGAGGCGGGCGCGCCGTAGAGGTAACGACCGTTGACCTGGATGACCGGGTTATCCGCCGGGCTCAACGCCGTGTCACTGCCCTTGAGTTCCAGCGCCAGGCGTTCGGGCAGAAAGTCTTCGACGAGAAATTCATAGAGTTGCGGCTTGCCGTCACCGAGGTCGAACACCAACTGCCAGCGCCCGGTCGGCGCCTCGCCAGCCAGCTGCAACGGGTATTGATACAGGCCCGACGCGTCGGCCTCCCACACGAACTTGCGACTCACCTGTTCATCCGGGCGCCGCACTTCGACGCTAACCGGCTGAGGCTTCACCGCCTTGCCATCCTTGTCACGCAACAGCGCGTTGAGCAGCACGGTTTCGCCGGGGCGATACAAATCACGCGGGCCGAACACAAAGAGCTGCAATGGGTGGGACGGTTGCCCGCCGATATCGAACTCCGCCAAATCCAGCGCGGCGCTGTCCAGGCGCAGCAGGCTGGTTTGCTCGCCCTGCTTGGCCAGTAACACCTGGGCTTTTTTCGGCAGCGGCAACTCGGCGTGGCCACCGTCTTCGGTCTTGCCCTGGCCGAGCACGCGGCCTTCGGCATCGAGGATTTCCAGTTCGACGCCGTTCAGTGCCTTGCCGCCTTCCAGGGCCTGGGTAAACACATCCAGGCGATTGGCATAGCGGTGCACCGACAGGCCGATATCACTCAAGGTGAACAGGGTGGCCGGTTGCGAATAGTTGTAGGTGCCCGAAGCGCGCATCACCGCGAGGTACACGCCCGGCTGCTGCAACTGCTTGAGGCCGGCAATCGGTAGCAACAGGGTTTCGCGGGTATTGCGCGCCGGGTTCAGGTCGAAACGCCCGCCGTACACCAGTTCGGCCATTGGCAGCAGTTCACGGGACTCATAGCTTTGCAGGCTGGTATTACGCCCCCACTGCGCCAGGAACGACGGCAGGGATTCGGGTTTGATCCGAAAGAATTCCACGTCGATCTTGTCGACATTCAACGCGATCACCGGCAGGCCCTCGGCCAGGCGCGTCGGCAACAGGGTGCCACGGCTGGCGAAGCCGACGGTGGCTTGCAGGTCGCGGGTTTCCAGGCGGGCGCTGTATTCGGCGGCGAGGGTGTTGCCGTTGATCGCCTTCACCCCGGCGTCCACGGTCAGCACCAGTTTGCGCTGCGGTTCAAGGTGGCGCAGGCGCAATTCCATCAGGTTATCGGAGAGTTCCCAGGCGCCATCGACCTTGCCGGACTTGCTGTCTACCAGGTGCAGCTTGTCGGCGAATTTCTGATCGGGGTCCAGCGCAATGGAAAAACTCACCGACAGCGTGCTGGCCCCATCCAACTGCACCTCGGACACATCCACCACGCTCAGCTCACGTCCGGCATAGCGTTGCTTCAACGCTGCCACGTCCACCGCCGCTTTCACCGGCTTCGGCGCTACCGCCACAGTGGGCGCAGGCGGTGCTGCGGGTTTATCAGAAGAATCGCAAGCGCTCAGCAGGGCCAGCGCGCAGGCCAGGAACAGTCCTTTGTTAAGCATGGGGCACTCATAGTCAGAGGGAACCGAGGGGTGAACTATATATCAGCGCCGACCAAGCTGCTGCGGCGCCGGTCACATTGACCGACGGAGGGGCGGTTGGTTCTAGGTGGGCATGAAGCCAAGCCAAATCCCACAGCCACTGGAGATCAAACGGTGGGAGCTGGCTTGCCTGCGATAGCGGTCTTTCAGCCGATACCTTCACTGGCTGACCCACTGCTATCGCAGGCAAGCCAGCTCCCACATTGGTTCTGCTGTGTGGCGGGTTGACGGTTACAATGGCGCTCCACCAAGGAGCCTTCATGACCGCCCTGCTGACCGACTGGCGCCACCGCCCCACCCATCGCCGCGTCTGGGCCCTGGCCGCGCCGATGATCCTGTCGAATATCTCGGTGCCCTTGGTGGCTCTGGTGGACAGCATGGTCATCGGTCACCTGCCCCACGCCCACCAACTGGGTGCCGTGGCTGTCGGCGCCAGCCTGTATACCTTCCTCGCCTGGGCCATGGGTTTCCTGCGCATGGGCTCCACCGGGTTCGCCGCCCAGGCCGCCGGGCGCAACGATGGTGCAGCGCTGCGGCAAATCCTGTTGCAAGGCTTGCTGTTGGCGCTGGGGCTGGCGATGTTACTCGGTACCGTGGGCATTCCCCTGAGCCATCTGGCCCTGGAATGGATGCAGCCCTCGCCCGAACTGAACCAACTGACCCGCGAGTTTTTCCACACGCGCCTGTTCGGCCTGCCCGCCGCCCTCGCCAGTTATGCACTGGTCGGCTGGTTCCTCGGCACCCAGAATGCACGAGCGCCATTGGCGATTTTGCTGACCACCAACCTTGTCAACATTGTGCTTAACCTATGGTTCGTCCTCGGGCTGGACTGGGGCGTGGTCGGCTCCGCCCGAGCCTCGGTGATCGCAGAGTGGACCGGCGCCCTGCTCGGCCTGGCGCTTACGCAAAAAGCCCTGCGCGCCTATCCTGGGCATATCGCCTGGGCCGCGCTGACACTGTGGCAAAGCTGGCGCCCGCTGCTGGCAGTGAACCGCGATATCTTTATTCGCAGCCTCGCCTTGCAGTCAGTCTTTTTCATGATCACGGTGCAAGGTGCACGGTTGGGGGACGCTACCGTTGCAGCCAATGCGCTGCTGCTCAATGGCCTGTTGCTGACGGCACATGCCCTGGATGGCCTGGCTCACGCGGTCGAGGCTCTGTGCGGCCACGCCATCGGCGCACGTGACCGGCAAGCGTTACGGCGGTCATTGGTGGTTGCCTGTGGTTGGTCGCTGATCGCCAGCGTGGGTTTCGCCCTGCTGTTCACCCTCGGCGGCCATCTGTTCATCGCCATGCAAACCGATATCCCCAGCGTGCGCGAAACCGCCGATATCTACCTGCCCTACCTCGCGGTATTGCCGTTGATTGCGGTGTGGAGCTATTTGCTCGATGGGCTGTTTATCGGTGCAACGCGGGCGCGGGAAATGCGCGATGGGATGTTGCTGACGGTGCTGCTGGTACTGCCGATTGCCTGGGCCTTGCAGGGCTTGGGCAACCACGGACTGTGGATAACTTTTTTGCTATTCATGGCGGTACGCAGCTTGATCCTGGGGGCGATTGCCTGGTGGTTGAGCACGCAGAATCGCTGGCTGAGCGATACCCGCTGACACGAGCCCCTACCTGTTACTTCTGACAGGTTACAAGCCGATTTTTCAAGCGTTGAATAGCGGTGGGCAACCTCCCCTGCTTACGCCAAGGAAAATCGCTATGAATATCAAACGACAAACAGGCATCGTCACCCTTTGGGTAATCGCCACGCTGACTACCGCAGGCTGCACGGCGCCATCGGACTCAACAGCGCAGCCGGCCGGGACACTGCGGGTGGAGAACCAAATGGCCGGTGAGTACACACTCGTGGTGATACATGGGACTGAACAGCACAGAATCACCAAAGGCGAATCAAAGGACCTGACAATCGATGGAAAAGAGGTGCTCCTGTCGCGCCTCAACAGTCAGGGCACAATAACGCAGATAGCCCTCAACGCTCACTCAGAGAGCAAATGCCCAGTGACGCAATGCTTGCTCGTAAGGTGACTTGATCAACGTCGTGCCAATGCAGTCGGCCTCACAGGAACTAAATGAACACTCGCTCAGTTCCGGTGAGGCCGCGCGACTCAAGAAGACAAGTAAGAAGAACGAGTCAACCCAAGACGCAACGCATCCAGGAACTGGGTACGCTCGGACGCCGAGATCTTCGCGCTCGCGCACTTGTCGCGGTAGTGCGTCATCAACTCTTCCGGCGACAAGTGCACATAGCGCAGCATGTCTTCGATGGTGTCGTGAGTCTCGATCCCGGCGCTGTACACCGAACCGTCTTCACGCTGGTAGATGTTCACCGAGTCGGTGTCACCGAACAGGTTGTGCATGTCGCCCAGGATTTCCTGATAGGCGCCGACCAGGAAGATACCCAGCAGGTAGTCCTCGCCTTCGTTCAAGCCGTGAACCGGCAGGCTGGTTTCGATGCTCTGCTCGTCGACGTATTGCTTGATCTTGCCGTCAGAGTCGCAGGTCAGGTCTTGCAGCACGGCGCGGCGCAGCGGCTCTTCGTCGAGGCGGTGCAGCGGCAGGATCGGCAAGACCTGGCCGATGGCCCACGTATCCGGCAAGCTCTGGAATACCGAGAAGTTGCAGATGTACTTGTCGGCCAGCTTGTCGTTGAGTTCGTCCAACACCTGGCGGTGCGAGCGCTGGCGGGCTTTCAACGAGTTGTGCAGGCGGCGGCACACCGCGAAGTAGCACTGTTCGGCCAGGGCTTTTTCGGCCAGGGTCAGCTTGCCGTCGGCGTACTGGGTGGCCACGTCGCTCATGTAGTGGGTGGCGCGCCAGTAGGTTTCGGTGACCATCTCGATGTCGGTCGGGCCCAGCAGGTCCACCAGCCATTGCACGGTTTCCGGCAAGCTTTCCTTGTTTTCGATGGTTGGGATTTCGTCGTTGTGCTTCTCGACGTCAGTGACCTGTACCACCAGCATGGCGTGGTGAGCGGTCAGGGAGCGGCCGCTTTCGGAGAAGATATTCGGATGCGGCAGGCTCTGCGCGTCGCAGAACTCCTTGAGCATGCCCACTACCACGCCGGCGTAGTCGTCCATGTCGTAGTTGATCGAACTGGCGTTGCGCGAGTGCGTGCCGTCGTAGTCCACGCCCAGGCCACCGCCGACGTCGATGTGATCCACCGGCAGGCCGAGGTTGCGCAGTTCGCCGTAGTAACGAATGGCTTCCTTGAACCCGTGCTGGTAGTCGGCCAGGTTGGCGATCTGCGAGCCCATGTGAAAGTGCAGCAGGCGGATGCCCTGGTCCAGGCCGGCTGCGCGGAAGCGCTCGACCACTGACAGCAACTGGGCTGCCGACAGACCGAATTTGGATTTCTCGCCACCGGTGTCCGCCCACTTGCTCGATGCCAGGGACGACAGGCGCACACGCAGGCCCACCTGCGGCTTGACCTTGAGGCTGGCGGCCTCTTCGATCACCAGCTCGACCTCGGATTCTTTCTCGATGACGATGAAAACGTTGTGACCGAGTTTCTGGCCCATCAACGCCAGGCGGATGAACTCGCGGTCCTTGTAACCGTTGCAGACGATGGTGCCGCCCTTCGGCGCCAGGGCCAGCACGGCCAGCAGCTCAGGCTTGGAGCCGGCTTCCAGGCCGATGGAAACGTTCTGGGTGGCAATGATGTTCTCGATCACCGCTTCCTGCTGGTTCACCTTGATCGGGTACAGCGCGGTGTACTTGCTCTGGTATTCCAGGCGCTCGATGTTGGCATCGAAGGCACCGGTCAATTGGCGCACGCGGTCTTGCAGGATATCGGGGAAGCGCACCAGCAGCGGCAACGACAGGCCGCTTTTGCGCAACTCATCGACTTGCTCGTACAGGTCGACGGGCGTGCTGTTCGGGCCGTTCGGACGGACTTCTACGCGACCGGCTTCATTGATCGCGAAATACCCGGCCCCCCAATGGCGAATCCCGTAAACACTGCGGCTGTCCGCAACTGTCCATTGGCTGCCATCGTCTTTGCGTGTGCGTCGTACGGACATCGAAGTCCCCTATAAATGAAGGCGAAGGCGCCACCTCTCGCGGAGGCTGGCGCAGTCTAAAGAATGAAAATGACGATTTGCCTGCAAGGGAAGTAGACCCCACTGGCAGGACAGAGTTTAGCCACAGGTTGGGAAGAGGCTTTCAGCCGCCGGACTTCTTGGCCTTGTACCCGAGTTTGATCAGCTCGGCCAACAGCAACTCGACGTGATCGCCCTGAATCTCGATAACCCCGTCTTTCAACGCGCCACCGGTGCCACAGCGCTTTTTCAGCGAGGTGGCCAATTCCTTCAGGGCTTCTTCAGCCAGGGGCACGCCGGTGATAGTGGTCACCGTCTTGCCGCCACGGCCTTTGCTCTCGCGACGCACGCGGGCAATACCGTCGCCTTCGGGGATCAGGGTCTGTTTGCAGGTGCACGAATCCACGGGCTGACGACAGTCCGGGCAGTGTCGACCTGCGTCGGTGGAAAATACCAGGCCACCAAGGGCGGCGAAGGATGCGGCTTTTTTGGCCACCGGCAATCCTCTTGGGAGGATGAAGACTGATCGGCGCCGCACAAGGCGGTGACCGACCGCGAAGCCCCACTCAGGCAGGGGCAGCGCTACCGAACCGCTAATGTGGTTCGGGTGAAAAGGCGCGCAGTGTAACGGCAAAAAGCCGACTTGCTAAGAGCCAAATGGCGCCATTTTTTGCAACTTTAGCGACGCGAGGCCAGATAGCGCCGCAAGCCTTCCTGGGCGTCCGGGCAGTAGGGCTTTTGTTCGGCCTCTTGCTGGATGATTTCGATGCTTAAAAACCGCGCTTCCATGACCTCCTCGGGCTGCAGGCGCAGGGGGCCATCCCAGACGGCAGAGTAGGATTTGCACCAAAGCCGACTGTCGCCATCCTCAAAATAGAAATGGTCATGTTCGGTCAAGGGCACACCGCTGACGCCCAATTCCTCTTCCAACTCGCGGGCTGCCGAAACGGCATAACTCTCACCTTTGGCCACCATCCCACCCGCCGCCGTATCCCAATACCCTGGATACAACGCCTTGCTCAGCGTGCGCCGGTGCACACACAGCTCGCCTTTGGAATTGAACAGGAAGATAAACGTGCAGCGGCCGATCAAGCCGCGCTGGCGCAGGTCGGACCTGACCAGGTGACCGAGCAGGTGGTCCTGCTTGTCGACCCAGCAGATCAGTTCAGCGTCGGAGGCCGCTCGGTGTGCGGCCTCCTTTTGAGTCGCGTCCATTATCAACCCTGGTTGAGGAGCTGACGCAAGTCGATCACTGCAGCGTTTGCCCGGGAAATATAGTTGGCCATCACCAGCGAATGGTTCGCCAGTACGCCGAAGCCACTGCCGTTAAGAATCATAGGACTCCATACCGGTTCTTGCGAGGCCTCCAGCTCCCGAATGATCTGGCGCACGCTGACGGTGGCATTTTTCTTGGCCAGTACGTCGGCAAAATCGACTTCGATGGCACGCAGCAGATGGGACAGCGCCCATGCCTGGCCGCGCGCTTCGTAGAACACGTTGTCGATCTGCATCCATGGGGTTTCCACCACTTCTTCATCGACCTGCGGCACTTCACCCGGCGCCAGCGTCTCGGTTTTCAGCGCAGTGTTCAACTTGACCCGGCCCACGCTGGCGGACAGGCGCTGGGACAGCGAGCCCAAACGTGTGGCCACATCGCCCAGCCAGTTGTTGAGGTTGTCGGCACGCGCATAAAACAGCGCGCCGCGCTGGTTCGGGTCAGACAGGCGCGCTTCGTAGCGGCTCAGGGAATTGATGCCTTCCTGGTATTCCGACTCACTGGATGGCAGCACCCAACTCTTGTTATCGAAGTTGAAGCGCGGCTCGGCCTTGGCCAAGTCAGCGTCTTCAGCCGACTGCGACTGGGAGCGGGCGAAGTCTTTACGCAGGGCACGGGTGAGGTCACGCACCTGCACCAGCACGCCGTATTCCCAGCTCGGCATGTTGTCCATCCACAAGCCTGGCGGGAAACGGTCGTTGGAGATGTAGCCGCCTGGCTTGTTCAGCAAGGTGCCGACCACGGTCTTGAGGGTTTCGACGGTGGTGTAACCCACCACCATCTGCTTGCCTTCCTTCTCGGCGGCAAGCTGGGCATTTTGCTGCACCGGAAACAGCGCCGGCTCTTGGCTCCAGTACCAACCCAGGCCACCGGTGACCAGCAGGTACAAGCCGATGATGCTGAGCAACGCCCGGCTCATCAGCAGGTTGCGAAAATAGCTGCGATTGGCCGACTTGGGCTCAGGGGCGGGGCCTTTGGCACTGCCTTCGCGGTTTTTCCAGTCCAGCATGGCGATATCCTTTCAATCACTTGAGTTCATGCACGTCAATTGTCCGGGTGCGTTCAGACATTCCGACCACAACCCTACCCCATCGTGCCCATCGGTGCGGGGCTTTTACACGAAACTGGCGCACCAGCGCGCTTGGACTATAAAGGATGCACGCGATTTACGCTGCGCGACCCACTGGTCAATAACTGAATGGCAGGCACGCAGACTTAATTGACGTATGACACTCATCTATCAGAAAAGAGGTGCTAGCATAGAGCCATCAGTCGACCTCAGCATGCACCCTCACAGTAGTCAGGATATGACCGAGTCAGAAGACCCCAGCCGCGAGCGTCTCAAGCAGCACTTTGCCCAGCGGGTAATTCATCAGGCACGTCAAATTCTTGAGATCTGGCAGCGCCTGCAACGCAGCGAGTGGTCGAACGCCGACTTTTCCGAACTCAGCGAAGCCAACCTGCGCCTGCAACGCTTCGCCGAACGCTTCGAACAGCCCGAACACACACAACTGGCGCGGCATATCAGTCAATCCTTGCAGGCCGTGGACGAGAACCGTGGCCGTCTGAGCAGCCAACTGATCACCGAGCTCAACCGCTTGATGCAACGCCTGTCCCGCACCGGCCTGCGCCAGGGCGATCAGCTTGAGCAAACCTTCCTGCCGCCAATGCGCAAGCCGATCTATGTGATGCTGGCCGACCATGACCGCGCCGAACGCCTGGCCAAGCAGTTGGAGTTCTTCGGCATGGGCGCCCACGCCCTGGACAGCATCGCCGCCTTTCGCGCGTCCATGGCCGAGCGTTTGCCGTCGGCGATCGTGATGGACGTGGACTTCTGCGGCACGGGCCTGGGCCTGAAGCTCGCGGCAGAGGCCCAGGAGGGCCTGGAGCAAAAGCTGCCGCTGTTGTTTTTCAGCCTGCACGAAACCGACACCCCGACACGCCTGGCCGCCGTACGCGCCGGCGGCGAAGAGTTCCTGACCGGCACCCTGGAGGCCTCAAGCCTGCTGGAAAAGATCGAAGTGCTAACCTGCGCGGCCCAGTACGAACCGTACAAAGTGCTGATCATCGACGACTCGCGGGCCCAGGCGCTGCACACCGAACGCCTGCTCAACAGTGCCGGCATTGTCACCCGCACCTTGACCGAACCGATCCAGGCCATGGCCGAGCTGGCGGATTTCCAGCCCGACCTGATCATCCTCGACATGTATATGCCTGCCTGTACCGGCACCGAACTGGCCAAGGTGATTCGCCACAACGACCGCTACGTCAGTGTGCCGATCATTTACCTATCGGCTGAGGACGACCTGGATAAACAGCTGGATGCGATGAGCGAGGGCGGTGACGATTTCCTCACCAAACCGATCAAGCCGCGTCACCTGATCACCACTGTGCGCAACCGTGCGTCACGTGCGCGCAACTTGAAGGCACGGATGGTGCGCGACAGCCTGACCGGGCTGTACAACCACACGCATATCCTGCAACTGCTCGAAGATTGCAGCTTCCGCGCCCGCCGCGAGAACAAGCCCTTGAGCTTTGCCATGCTCGATATCGACCACTTCAAGCGCGTCAATGACAGCCACGGCCACCCCATGGGCGACCGGGTGATCAAGAGCCTGGCACTGTTTCTCAAGCAGCGTTTGCGCAAGACCGATTACATCGGCCGCTACGGCGGTGAAGAGTTCGCCATCGTGATGCCCGACACCGACCTGGAATCGGCCTGCAAGGTGCTGGACGACATTCGTCGGCGCTTTGCAGAAATCCACTACCCCGCCCAACCGCAGGATTTGTGGTGCACCTTCAGCGCCGGCCTGGTGGAGCTGTGCGACGGTTCCGACAGCTTGATGATGGCCGCCCAGGCTGACGAAGCGCTGTACCGCGCCAAGGACGCCGGACGTAATCGCGTGCAAGCCGCTCGTACATCAAAGCAAAGTGCCATCTTTTCACCAGAATCCACCGATTCGGTCATAACGCTGTAATACAAACGCAATAAATTCAGGCGCTTATCTCTTGCCGTCGGTTGAAACCCCGCATGCGCCTGAAGCTGCTGACCAATCTCAATACCCTTCTGCTGGTGGCTGTGTGCCTGGCCCTCGGGGCGACACTGTGGTGGTCGCAACGGGCGCTGGAGCGCCCGTACTTGTTGATGGAACGCTACCTCGGGTTGTCCCAGGTCTTTCAAAACCAGGCTGCCCGTAACATCGAGGACTACTTGGCCAGCGGCGATGCCCTGCGCCTGAGCAGTGCCACCCAGAGCCTGGAAAGCCTGCAGCTTCAATTGGGCGAACTGCCGCCCGACTTGGCGCAAACCCTGCGCCCCAGCCTCATGGACCTGGAGACTTTCAGCAAGACCGACCTGTTGGCCGCCGGTAAATTGGCTGGCGACCCGCAAGCCCTGTTGCTTCAAGCCGAGCGTGAACTGGGCGCGAACCTGGAGCAATTGAGCCAGTACGCCAGCGGTGTCAATTCCGCTGAGGCTGCACGCTATCTGTCGCCGCTGCTCGCCGCCTCACAGCACCTGGGCAAACTGTCCCTGGCCCGCGACAAGCTGGTCAGCAGCGGGCGCGCCGAGTTGGCCGCGGATGTCGAGCGAGAAGTGACCAACCTGCGAACCCAGGCCGACCTGCTTGCGCAGCTGCCCTTATTGGGAATAAAGGCCAGCGCTGAATCCAACACCGATGATTTTTCCGCGTTGATGGGCCTGGAAAATACCGAAAAAACCGAAGCCCAGGACACCGGCGTCGACCTCAAGCGCGAACTCAACAGCCTGTTGACCCGCTACCCCGCCGAACTCCAACGCACCCGTGAACAGATTCAGCAACGCAGTGACCTTGCCGCCAGCACCCACCTGAAAATCACCAACGTACAACAGGCCATCACCGGCCTCGAACCCGTGGTGCGCGCGCAACACGCGAAGATTCAGGGTGAAGTGCGTGTGATGCAAGGGGTGATGATTGGCCTGATCCTGCTGATCGCATTGCTGATCGATACCCTGCAACGCCGCCTGGCGCGCGTGCTGACCAACCTGGCACCAGCCTTGTCGACCTGGGCCGAAGGCGACTTCAGCCAACCGATTGCCCTGGGCAAGACCAACCGTGAACTGCACGATATCGAGGCCTCCCTTAACCGCCTGCGCGCCTACCTAGTGGATTTGGTCGGCACAATCCGTGGCAATGCCGAAGAAGTGGCAGGCAGCAGCCGCGCCCTGGCCGAACTGAGCAGCGGCCTGCACGACGGCGCCGAGCGCCAGGCCGGCGACACCGCGCAAATCCGTGACTCCCTGGGCGAGCTGGAAGCCACCATTCAGCAAGTCGCCGGGGATGCCAGCCAGGCCGCCGGGGCCAGCCGCAGTGCGGGCCAGGCGGTGGAGCAAGGCCAGCGTGTGATCGGCCTGAGCCTCACCGGGCTGCATGCGCTGGTAGGCGAAGTGCAGCAAAACGCGCAGATGATCGAGAAACTTGCCGAAGAGTCCGCCACCATCGGCGGCGTGCTCACGGTGATTCGCTCGATTGCCGACCAGACCAACCTGCTGGCGCTCAACGCCGCTATCGAAGCCGCCCGCGCCGGTGAAGCCGGACGTGGTTTCGCCGTGGTAGCCGACGAAGTGCGCTCCCTGGCCCAGCGTACCGCCGGCGCCACCGCCGAAATCCAGGGCCTGATCGCCGGCCTGCAAAGCGCCGCGCACCAGTCGGTAGAAGGCATGCGCGCCCAGGTCGAACACGCCGAAGCCACCGCCCAGCAGGCCCAGGCGGCGGATGGCGCGCTGGATGAAATCGTCGGGGCGATCCAGACCATCTCGGATACCGCCGTACGCATTGCCGATGTGACCGCACAGCAGAGTGGCGCCGTGAGCGAGATACGCGACAACAGTGAGCGGATTCATCAATTGGGTGAGGATAATTTGCTGCGTATTGGCCAGGGCCGTAGCCAGGGCAAGCACCTGCTGGTACTGGGCGGGCAACTGACTACCGCCGTGCAAGCCTTCCGCGTCTAACCCGATCTGATGCTCCATGAAGACCAAAATGAGGAAGCTGGCTTGCCTGCGATCCAATCAACTCGGTGATTCAGGCGAACCGAGTCGATACCTTCGCAGGCAAGCCAGCTCCCACAATTGACCGTGTCCGGCCACACACTCCACGACGCGAAGCGAGCCGCTCTTGATCTGCTTTTGATCTTGATCTCAGGCGCCCCGTTAAACCACGCTGGCCGGAATTCGACAGGGATTTGGGGGGTAAACCGGCAGGGATGCCGGTTTAGCCGCCCCGCGCCATGGATGGCGCGTGGCGGCGGCCCCCCAAATCACTGGCGGATTACGGGCACATCGAGCCTAAGCGAGATGCCGAGTGGTGGGGCAAGAGCGCTTTGCTTACTTTCGCGCTTTTCGAAAGTGAGCCGCCGTCAGGGCGGAACCCTAAGTGGCCGTTACCTAAATAACGGAATATGTACACCGCCTGACATGCTGGTCGACTGTCAGGCCGCCTTCGCAGGCAAGCCAGCTCCCACATTTGGATCGCGGGGTGTCAGGTAGACAGGCGCCGGTTGTCAGGCCTTCACGGGAGCAAGCTCCCTCGCCACAGGGTCAGTGTCGTACCGAAGTGGTATAGATACCTACGCTGCGATAGCGCAGGATCAGCCAACTCGTTCGCCACTGATACACCGTCATCGCCGGCAAGCCAGCTCCCACACTGACCGAACGCAGGCTCTTGGTCACAAATTTTGCGCAATCCTCGCTAATCGTGCCGGCTACTGCATAGAACTGGACAGTCACAAAGGCTTTGCGGCATAGTCGCCGGGTTCTGACGCACCCACACCAATAACAAGGAACAGCCAATGGCGACCTTACTGGTTCTTCACGGACCCAACCTGAACCTGCTTGGCACCCGCGAACCGGGCGTCTACGGGGCAGTGACCCTGGACCAGATCAACCTCGACCTGGAAAAGCGGGCCCGTGTTGCCGGCCACCATTTGCTCTACCTGCAAAGCAATGCCGAGTATGAATTGATTGATCGCATCCACGCCGCGCGCGGCGAAGGCGTGGACTTTATTCTGATCAATCCCGCCGCTTTTACGCACACAAGCGTTGCATTACGTGACGCGCTGCTGGCGGTGAGCATCCCATTCATCGAAGTGCATTTATCGAACGTGCACAAACGCGAAGCTTTCCGCCATCACTCTTACTTCTCCGACGTAGCGGTAGGAGTGATCTGCGGCCTTGGCGCCAGCGGTTACCGACTGGCCCTGGAGGCCGCCCTGGAACACATTGAAGAACAGGCTAAACGCCCCTGACCGACCCTTGGGAGTTGATGATTCATGGATATCCGTAAAGTTAAGAAACTGATCGAACTGCTGGAAGAATCCGGTATCGACGAGCTGGAAATCAAGGAAGGCGAAGAGTCCGTACGGATCAGCCGTCACAGCAAGACCCCGGCCCAACAGTTCTACGCGCCACAGATGCAAGCACCGGCTCCAGTCGCTGCAGCTCCGGCTGCCGCACCTGCCGCCGCCGCTGCACCTGCCGCCCCAGCCGCTCCTGCGCTGAACGGCTTCGTGGTCAAGTCGCCAATGGTCGGTACTTTCTACCGCACCCCGGCACCGACCTCGCCAGCCTTCGTTGAAGTGGGCAAGACCGTGAAAGTGGGCGACACCATCTGCATCGTTGAAGCGATGAAAATGATGAACCACATCACCGCGGAAAAAGCCGGCGTCATTGAATCCATCCTGGTAGAAAACGGTCAGCCGGTTGAGTACGACCAGCCGCTGTTCACCATCGTTTGAACCGCGGAGCGCCTTCGATGTTGAAACCTGCGAAGAAACTGCAAAAAGTCCTGATCGCCAACCGCGGCGAGATCGCGCTGCGTATCCTGCGCGCCTGTAAGGAAGAGGGCATCAAGACCGTCGCTGTTTACTCGACGGCCGATACCGAATTGATGCACGTGAAACTGGCGGACGAAAGCATCTGCATCGGCCCGCCACTGGCCACGAACTCGTACCTGAAAGTCTCGAATATCATCGCCGCGGCAGAAGTGACCGGCGCCGATGGCATCCACCCGGGCTACGGCTTCCTCGCGGAAAACGCCGACTTCGCCGAACAAGTGGAAAAATCCGGGTTTGCCTTCATCGGCCCGAAAGCCGAAACCATTCGCCTGATGGGCGACAAGGTCTCGGCCAAGGACGCCATGATCGCGGCCGGCGTGCCAACCGTTCCAGGCTCCGATGGCCCACTGCCTGAAGACGAGGAAACCGCTCTGCGCATTGGTCGCGAAGTCGGCTACCCGGTGATCATCAAGGCCGCCGGTGGCGGTGGTGGTCGCGGCATGCGCGTGGTGCACAAGGAAGAAGACCTGATCGAAGCCGCCAAGCAGACCCGCTCCGAAGCGGGCGCCTGGTTCGGCAACCCGATGGTCTACCTGGAGAAGTACCTGACCAACCCACGTCACGTGGAAGTCCAGGTACTGTCCGACGGCCAGGGCCACGCCATCCACCTGGGTGATCGCGATTGCTCGCTGCAACGTCGCCACCAGAAGGTACTGGAAGAAGCCCCGGCACCGGGCCTGGACGAGAAAGCCCGCCAGGAAGTACTGGCGCGTTGCGTCAAGGCGTGCATCGACATCAACTACCGTGGCGCCGGTACCTTCGAGTTCCTCTACGAAAACGGCCGCTTCTACTTCATCGAGATGAACACTCGTGTGCAAGTAGAGCACCCGGTATCGGAGATGGTCACCGGTATCGACATCGTCAAGGAGATGCTGAGCATCGCCGCCGGTAACGTGCTGTCCTTCACCCAGGACGACGTGAAGATGCATGGCCACTCCCTGGAGTGCCGCATCAACGCCGAAGACCCGAAAACCTTTATCCCAAGCCCTGGCCTGGTCAAGCATTTCCACGCGCCCGGCGGCAACGGCGTACGTGTGGATTCGCACCTGTACAGCGGCTACAAGGTTCCGTCCAACTACGACTCGCTGATCGGCAAGCTGATCACCTGGGGCGCCACTCGCGACGAGGCCATGGCCCGTATGCGCAACGCCCTGGACGAAATCGTGGTCGACGGCATCAAGACCAACATCCCGCTGCATCGGGATCTGGTTCGTGATGAAGGCTTCTGCGAAGGTGGTGTGAACATTCACTACCTGGAACACAAGCTGGCCAACCAGTAAGTGCTTCACCCAACAAAACCGCCTTCGGGCGGTTTTGTTGTTTATGGGCCCCGATAACACCACAAAGCCCTGTGAGAGCAGGCTTGCGTGGGAGCTGGCTTGCCTGCGATGGCATCACCTCGGTCCGGCAGAAAAACCGAGGTGCCTGCATCGCGGGCAAGCCCGGCTCCCACACGAGCTCCACATTTAAACAGTGTGCTGCCTGTGGTGTCGTCTTCTGCCCTCCGCTCGCGTAAACTTGCGCGCTTTCGCGGCCTGCCCGCCGCACATTCATTTTTTTCAAAGGTGCCCGCCATGCCTTGGCTGCAAGTCCGTCTCGCCATCAGCCCAGAACAAGCCGAAACCTACGAAGACGCGTTCCTCGAAGTGGGCGCCGTGTCGGTGACCTTCATGGATGCCGAAGACCAGCCGATTTTCGAGCCGGAACTCAACACCACGCCGCTGTGGTCCCACACCCACTTGCTGGCCCTGTTCGAGGACGGCACCGACGCCGCCGCCGTGCTGGCCCATATGGAACTGCTCACCGGCGGCCCGCTGCCCGAGCATCACAGCGAAGTCATCGAAGACCAGGACTGGGAACGCAGCTGGATGGACAACTTCCAGCCCATGCGTTTCGGCCAGCGCCTGTGGATCGTACCAAGCTGGCACGCCGCGCCCGAGCCAGACGCCGTCAACCTGCTGCTGGACCCGGGCCTGGCGTTCGGCACCGGCACGCACCCGACCACCGCCCTGTGCCTGGAATGGCTGGACGGCCAGGACCTGACCGACAGCAACGTACTGGACTTCGGTTGCGGCTCGGGGATCCTGGCCATCGCCGCCCTGCTGTTGGGCGCCAAGGAGGCCGTGGGCACCGATATCGACGTGCAGGCCCTGGAAGCCTCCCGCGATAACGCCGGGCGCAACAACATTGCCGAAGGCAAATTCCCACTCTACCTGCCTGAGGACCTGCCCCAGGTTCAGGCCGATGTGCTGGTGGCCAATATCCTCGCCGGGCCACTGGTGTCGCTGGCGCCGCAACTGTCGAGCCTGGTCAAGCCGGGCGGGCGCCTGGCGCTGTCGGGCATCCTCGCCGAGCAAGGCGAAGACGTGGCTGCGGCCTACGCCAAAGACTTCGAGCTGGACCCGATCGCCAACCGTGATGGCTGGGTACGCATCAGCGGTCGTCGGCGCTAGAATGAGCGCTTGCCTGAATCGGATGGCCGCATGACCGACAGTTTCGTCACCCAGTGCCCACATTGCCAATCGCGCTTTCGCGTCAACCACGCTCAGTTGAGCGTGGCCCGCGGCGTGGTGCGTTGCGGCTCGTGCCTGCAAGTGTTCAACGCCGCCCGCCAGTTGCTGGAGCAACGTGCCCAGGCGTCTGCGCCGGAACCTGAGGCGCCGACAACCCCCGAACCGATTGGCGAAGCACCTCCCGAGCCACCACGGGCCATCAGCCAGAAACAGTGGACGGCCGAAGAGCTGGACCTGGATAACCTGGACAAGGAACTGGCCAAGCTGGAACGTCGCGAGATCCAACATACCCAGGCCTTGGGTGCGGAACGTCGCCAGCCAGGTGCCGACCGCCGGCAAAAGGAAGAGTCCTTCAGCGCCAGCCGCGACACAGTCAAGGCCGAGGAAGAAAAGTGGGCGGCCAGCCTGTTCAGTGAGCCCCCCGAAGAGCGCGCCCAGGCACCAGAAGAAGAGCCCGAGCCCGTTAAGGCACCTGCGTCCAAACAGCGCACCGAACCGTCCATGTCGGCCCACGTCGACGAACTCGATGACGAACCAGCTCTGCACGCCCCTACCGTGGATGACGACCTCGACCCGCCGCTGACACCCACCCGCGACGAGCACGATGAGCCTGAACCCGAAGACCGCACGCAGCCGCGCCGCAAGCGCACGCGAACGGAGGCTGGTGTACACGACGAGTTGCTCCAGGACCTGGAAGACGACCCCTTGCACCTGTATGCGCAGAAGCGTCCGCCAGGCTGGGGTCGCCGTCTGGTCTGGATATTGTTGGTGGTACTCGCCGCCGCAGGCCTGGCCGGCCAGTACATCGCCTACCAATTCGACGACCTGGCCCGCCAGGACGCCTACCGTCCCTGGTTCCAGGCGCTATGCCCGAAACTGGGGTGCACCGTGCCATCGCGGGTCGACATTACCCATATAAAGAGCAGCAATCTGGTGGTGCGCAGCCACCCCGAATTCGCCGGGGCGCTGGTGGTGGATGCCATCATCTATAACCGCGCGACCTTCTCCCAGCCCTTCCCGCTGCTGGAGCTGCGCTTTGCGGACTTGAACGGCAGCCTGATTGCCAGTCGTCGCTTCAAGCCCGCCGAATACCTCAGCGGCGAATTGGCTGGCGTCAGCGAAATGCCCTCGCAGACGCCGATCCACATCTCCCTGGACATTCTTGATCCGGGCAATAGAGCCGTGAACTACAGCCTGAGCTTCCACTCGCCCGAGTAAAACGGTGTGCCCACCGAGGTTTGACGGCGGATTATTGACTTGACCGCCGTCGACCAAACCGATGGCGATAAAAAAGTAACTGTTCAGATTTTATCCAATTCAGCCTTTAACCAGTCATCGAGAGCGGGTATCATGCCAACCCTTTTTCGAACTCTAATGATCCGGCCCCACAACAGGGAAGTCCTATGTCGGCGGTACGCATCGGCCCATACACATTGCAAAACGGCTTGATCCTCGCCCCGATGGCGGGTGTCACCGACCAGCCCTTTCGTCAGCTGTGCAAGCGTTTGGGCGCGGGTCTAGTAGTCTCTGAAATGGTTACCAGCGACATGAGTCTGTGGAACACCCGCAAGTCGCGGATGCGCATGATCCACGAAGGTGATCCCGAGCCACGCTCGGTGCAGATCGCCGGGGGCGATGCGCAGATGCTGGCGGATGCCGCACGGGCCAATGTGGAGCTGGGTGCACAGATCATCGACATCAACATGGGCTGCCCGGCCAAGAAGGTTTGCAACAAGGCCGCCGGCTCCGCACTGTTGAAAGATGAGCAGTTGGTCGCCGAGATCCTGCAGGCCGTTGTTGGCGCAGTGGATGTACCGGTCACCCTGAAGATTCGTACCGGTTGGGACCGGGACAACAAGAATGGCCTGACGGTGGCGAAGATCGCTGAACAGGCAGGCATTACAGCGCTGGCGGTGCATGGCCGTACCCGCGCCGACCTTTACACCGGTGAAGCCGAGTACGACACCATTGCCGCGATCAAGCAGGCCGTGTCGATGCCCGTCTTTGCCAATGGCGACATCGACAGTGCCGAGAAAGCCCGGCGCGTGCTGCACGCGACCGGTGCCGATGGCTTGTTGATTGGCCGGGCCGCCCAGGGGCGGCCGTGGATTTTTCGTGAAATCGAGCATTTCCTGCGTACCGGTGAAGTCTTGCCGGCACCAGAGTTGGTCGAGGTGGAACGTATTCTGCTAGAGCATCTGGCCGCCCTGCACGCCTTTTATGGGGACGTGATGGGAGTACGCATTGCTCGCAAGCATGTCGGCTGGTATCTCGCCACCTTGCCGGGCGCCAAGGAATTCCGCGCTCAGTTCAATCGTTTGGATGAAACGCAGGCACAGGTCGCCACCGTTCGTGAGTTCTTCGCCGGACGCGACAAGAGCCTGGGAACAGGGGATGGAGAAGGGGTGGCCGCATGACGATGATGACCGAGACTTTAGTGAGTGGAACAACACCCGTGAGCGACAATGTCAATTTGAAACAGCACCTCAACACGCCGAGCGAAGAAGGCCAGACCCTTCGCGGGAGTGTCGAGAAGGCGCTGCACAATTATTTCGCCCACCTTGAGGGCGCTTCCGTCACGGATGTGTACAACCTGGTGCTCTCCGAAGTCGAGGCGCCCTTGCTCGAAAGCGTGATGAACTACGTCAAGGGCAACCAGACCAAAGCCAGTGAGCTGCTGGGCCTCAACCGTGGCACCTTGCGCAAAAAGCTCAAGCAGTACGATTTGCTGTAAGCATTCAATCAAACCAGAAAGGCGCCCGCGTAAAACCGGTCGCCTTTTTTGCTGACTTCCTTTGCTTTTGATGGAAATTGAGATGACCGACCAGACCACCCGCCTGCCGATCCGCCGTGCCTTGATCAGTGTTTCAGACAAGACCGGGATCCTTGAATTTGCCCGGGAGCTGGAAGCCCTGGGTGTGGAAATCCTCTCCACGGGCGGGACCTTCAAACTACTGCAGGACAACGGCGTGGCCGCAGTGGAAGTCGCGGACTACACCGGTTTCGCAGAGATGATGGACGGTCGCGTCAAGACCCTGCACCCGAAAATCCACGGCGGCATCCTTGGCCGTCGCGGCATCGACGACGCCATCATGACCGAGCACGGCATCAAGCCCATCGACCTGGTGGCCGTTAACCTCTACCCGTTCGAAGCCACCATCAACAAGCCAGGTTGCGACCTGCCGACCGCCATCGAAAACATCGATATCGGCGGCCCGACCATGGTGCGCTCGGCGGCCAAGAACCATAAGGACGTGGCCATCGTGGTCAATGCCAGCGACTACGCCAACGTCCTGGAAAACCTCAAGGCCGGCGGCCTGACCTACGCCCAGCGCTTCGACCTGATGCTCAAGGCGTTCGAACACACCGCCGCCTATGACGGCATGATCGCCAACTACATGGGCACAGTGAACCAAGCGGCTGACACCCTGAGCACAGAAGGTCGCAGCCAGTTCCCGCGCACCTTCAACAGCCAGTTCATCAAGGCCCAGGAAATGCGCTACGGCGAGAACCCGCACCAGAGTGCGGCGTTCTACGTGGAAGCCAAGCCGGCCGAAGTGGGCATCGCCACCGCCACTCAGTTGCAAGGTAAAGAACTCTCCTACAACAACGTGGCCGATACGGACGCTGCGCTGGAATGTGTGAAGAGCTTCGTCAAGCCGGCCTGCGTGATCGTCAAGCACGCCAACCCGTGCGGCGTGGCCGTCAGCCCGGACGCTGAAGGCGGTATCCGCCAGGCGTACGAACTGGCCTACGCCACCGACACCGAATCCGCATTCGGCGGCATCATTGCCTTCAACCGCGAACTGGATGCCGAGACCGCCAAGGCCATCGTCGAGCGTCAGTTCGTCGAAGTGATCATCGCCCCAAGCGTCAGCGAAGAAGCCCGCGCCATCGTCGCCGCCAAAGCCAACGTGCGCCTGCTGGCCTGTGGCGAGTGGTCGGCAGACCGCGCCGCGGCCTGGGACTACAAGCGCGTCAATGGCGGCCTGCTGGTACAGAGCCGCGACATCGGCATGATCGGCAGCGATGACCTGAAAGTCGTGACCAAGCGCGCGCCGACCGAGCAAGAGATCAACGACCTGATCTTCGCCTGGAAAGTGGCCAAATACGTCAAGTCCAACGCCATCGTCTACGCCAAGAACCGCCAGACCATCGGTGTCGGCGCTGGCCAGATGAGCCGCGTGAACTCGGCACGTATCGCCGCGATCAAGGCTGAGCATGCCGGTTTGCAGGTGGTGGGTTCGGTGATGGCTTCCGATGCGTTCTTCCCGTTCCGTGACGGCCTGGACAACGCCGCGAAAGCAGGCGTGACCGCCGTGATCCAACCAGGCGGTTCGATGCGTGATGCAGAAGTCATCGCCGCCGCTGATGAAGCGGGCATTGCGATGGTCTTCACCGGCATGCGCCACTTCCGCCACTGATTGATTTGATCTCAAGCGGGCGCTGGCTTGATGTGGGAGCTGGCTTGCCTGCGATGGGGGCACCTCGGTGCAACTGACACACCGAGGTGCCCGCATCGCAGGCAAGCAAGCTCCCACAGGAAAACAGCCAACAGTGCTCCCCCGAATTTGCGTCATCCGAGGTTTTTGAAATGAATGTTTTGATCATTGGCAGCGGTGGCCGTGAACACGCCCTGGCCTGGAAAGTAGCCCAGGACCCACGCGTGCAGAAAGTCTTCGTTGCTCCCGGCAACGCCGGCACCGCCATCGAAGCCAAGTGTGAAAACGTCGCCATCGACGTGCTGGCCCTGGAGCAGTTGGCAGATTTTGCCGAGAAGAATGTTTCCCTGACCATCGTCGGCCCGGAAGTGCCACTGGTAGCAGGCGTCGTCGATCTGTTCCGCAGCCGTGGCCTGGATTGCTTTGGCCCTACCGCTGGCGCCGCCCAACTGGAAGGCTCGAAAGCCTTTACCAAGGACTTCCTGGCTCGCCACAAGATCCCGACGGCCGACTACCAGAACTTCACCGAGATCGAGCCTGCACTGGCTTACTTGCGTGAGAAAGGCGCACCGATTGTGATCAAGGCCGATGGCCTGGCTGCCGGCAAAGGCGTGATCGTCGCCATGACCCTGCAGGAAGCCGAAGACGCGGTGCGCGACATGCTCGCCGGCAATGCCTTTGGTGACGCTGGTTCGCGTGTGGTCATCGAGGAGTTCCTCGACGGCGAGGAAGCCAGTTTTATCGTGATGGTCGACGGCAAGAACGTATTGCCGATGGCCACCAGCCAGGACCACAAGCGCGTCGGCAACGGCGACAGCGGCCCGAACACTGGCGGCATGGGTGCCTACTCCCCGGCGCCCGTTGTCACCGCCGACGTCCACCAGCGCGTCATGGACCTGGTGATCTGGCCAACCGTGCGCGGCATGGCGGATGAAGGCAACGTGTACACCGGTTTCCTCTACGCTGGCCTGATGATCGACAAAGCCGGTAACCCCAAAGTCATCGAGTTCAACTGCCGCTTCGGCGATCCGGAAACCCAACCGGTGATGCTGCGCC
The DNA here is from genome assembly GCF_021609545.1 of Pseudomonas sp. PA-1-6B. Taxonomy (NCBI): domain Bacteria; kingdom Pseudomonadati; phylum Pseudomonadota; class Gammaproteobacteria; order Pseudomonadales; family Pseudomonadaceae; genus Pseudomonas; species Pseudomonas sp. PA-1-6B. Next base: position 12,792 of record NZ_WJZM01000020.1, on the reverse strand, counting down.
TGCAATCGAGCCTGGTGCTGCTGGTGGAAGCCGCCCTCGCCCAGGCCCTGGACAAGGTCGAAGCGCAGTGGGACCCACGTCCTAGCGTCGGGATTGTGCTGGCGGCCGGTGGCTATCCTGCCGACTACGCCAAGGGCGATGTGATCGAAGGCCTCGACGCGGCCGCTGCGCTGGAAGGCAAAGTGTTCCATGCCGGCACCGCGCTCAAGGACGGTAAAGTTGTAACCGCCGGTGGCCGCGTATTGTGCGCCACCGCGATGGGTGCAAGTGTCGATGCCGCGCAACAACAGGCGTACAAACTGGCGGCGAAAATCGACTGGAAAGGCTGCTTCTACCGCACCGACATTGGCTACCGTGCCATTGCCCGCGAACGCGGTGAGAACAACTGAGCAGCTACACTTGCAGTAGCTATCCGTTCGGTTAGGTAAGGGCCTTTGGCCCTTGCCGTACCCTGTCGCCCCGCGCATAGTTAACCCGTGCATCCACCTACCGAAGGGATTTCGCCGTGCGCTGGCTCAGGATCGCCATAGGTTTCACAATCAGTCTGCTGACCCTGCTCTGCTTGCTACCGGCCCAGGCCGCCGCGCAAGGCAGTGGCTGGGCAGTATTGCTCGATGAACAGGCCGACCTGCAACTGAGCGACATCCGTTCCGCCCGCTATACCAATCAATTCAGCCCCATCGAACTGGACCGGATCACAGCCGCTCAGCCGGACGGTGCGCTGTGGGTGCGCTTCAGGCTACAGCCCGGCAAGCACGAAAAAGTGCTGCGGGTGTTCGCCCCAGACCTGTCCAGCCTGAGCCTGTACGTGCTGGACGGCGACACCCTGGTGGAGCAACAAACCACCGGCACACGCCAGCCCCAGGCTGAGCGTCCGTTGCCCAGCAGTGACTTCATGCTGCCGATGCCTCAAAGCCAACGGCCACTGGAGGTGTACCTGCGCCTGGTCTCGGAACACGAGCTGCGCCCTTACATCACTCTGGAACCAGCGGTGCTGGCCGCCGCCAACCAGAACCAGACGCTGATCTACGGCCTGCTGTTCGGCGTGCTGTCGATGCTGATCCTGCACAACCTCACGCGCTTCGCCTACCACCGCTCGCGCAGCAGCCTGTGGCTGGCCGCGTGCGAGTTCCTGTTAATGCTCAGCCTGGCGCTGTTGCTCAACCTGGTGGGGCCATGGCTGCCGAACTGGCACGCAATCCAGACCCCTGGCGCCTACCTGGCCCTGCTGCTGACCGCACCCTGCGGGCTGATGTTTGCCTACCGCTTCTTCATGCCCCTGGGCCCGCACCCGCTGAACAAAGTGTTGATGGCCGACATCCTGCTGATCGTCCTGTGCGGCCTGCTGTTGTTGTTCGTCAATACCTTACCGCTGAACATCATCACCTATGCCCTGGTCGCGCTGGCGGGCCTGAGCATGCTGTTTGTCTCGGCCTATCACTGGCAAAAAGGCTACCGCCCGGCGCGCTTGTTCGTGGCGGCCATGGTGGTGTTCAACATCGGCACGCTGATCATTCTGCCCGCACTGCTCGGCCTTACCCTGGTGGCGCCACAGGGGCTGATCGTCACCCTCTTGAGCTTTATCTGCCTCAGCGGCCTGCTGATGAGCCTGGCCCTCGGCGAGCGCCAGCGCGCCATTGTCGAAACTCGTTTCAGCCTGAGCCGCGATCTGGCGGCCAGCAATGCCGAAGTCGCCGCCAAAGCCGAGTTCCTGGCGAAGATCAGCCACGAAATCCGCACGCCCATGAACGGTGTGCTGGGCATGACCGAGTTGCTGCTGGGCACACCGTTGTCGGTGAAGCAACGCGACTATGTGCAGACCATCCACAGCGCCGGTAATGAGTTGCTCACCCTGATCAACGAGATTCTCGACATTTCCAAGCTCGAATCCGGGCAGATCGAACTCGATGATGTGCAATTCGATCTCAATGCATTGATCGACGACTGCCTGAGCATCTTCCGCGCCAAGGCCGAGCAACAGAATGTCGAGCTGATCAGCTTTATCCAGCCCCAGGTGCCACGGGTGATCAGCGGTGACCCGACACGACTGCGCCAGGCTTTACTGAGCCTTCTGGAAAACGCCCTGCACAAAACCGATGAAGGCGAAGTGCTGATCGTTGTCGCGCTGGATGAGCGCAGCAGCAAGCCACGCCTGCGCATTGCCGTGCAAGACAGCGGCGTACCCATGGAAGCTGCCGAACGCGACGCCCTGCTGCACAGCGAACTGCACAGCAAGAACTTCCTTTCGGCGACGCGCTTGAGCGGCCACCTGGGCCTGGTCATCGCACGCCAACTGATCTTGTTGATGAACGGCGAGTTCGGCGTCAAGAGCGGGAGCCACCAGGGCAGTACCCTGTGGCTGACCCTGCCGCTGGACCCGGAACGCCTGGAACACCCGACCAGCGACCTCGACGGCCCGCTCAAGGACGCCCGCGTGCTGGTGGTGGACGACAACGACACCTGCCGCAAAGTGTTGGTGCAGCAATGCACGGCCTGGGGCCTGAACGTCAGCGCCGTGCCTTCGGGCAAGGAGGCCCTGGCGCTGCTGCGCACCAAGGCGCACCTGCGTGATTATTTCGATGTGGTACTGCTGGACCAGAACATGCCCGGCATGACCGGCATGCAACTGGCGGCGAAGATCAAGGAAGATCCGAGCCTGAACCACGACATCCTGCTGATCATGCTCACCGGCATCAGTAACGCACCGAGCAAGATCATTGCGCGCAACTGCGGGATCAAGCGCATCCTCGCCAAACCAGTGGCTGGCTACACCCTCAAGACCACCCTGGCCGATGAACTGGCCCAGCGCAGCAAAGGCGCCCCCGTGGCACGCCCGGCCCCCAGCGCACCGGCAGCCATCACCGTGCCCAGCGATTTCCGCATCCTGGTAGCCGAAGACAACAGCATTTCCACCAAAGTGATTCGCGGCATGCTCGGCAAGCTCAATCTCGACCCGGACACCGCCAGCAACGGCGAAGAAGCGCTGCAAGCGATGAAAACCCAGCGCTATGACCTGGTATTGATGGACTGCGAAATGCCGATTCTCGATGGCTTCTCCGCCACACAGCAACTGCGGGCATGGGAAGTCAGCCACCAACGCGTGCGCACGCCAGTGGTGGCGCTCACCGCGCATATCCTGTCGGAACACAAAGAACGCGCCCGCCAGGCAGGCATGGACGGGCATATGGCCAAGCCGGTGGAACTGTCGCAGTTGCGCGAGCTGGTGGACTACTGGGTGGCGCAGCGCCAACAGCGCCCTGAGCACAGCACCCTTTCCTGACTTGAAATACCATCCCCTGTGGGAGCTGGCTTGCCAGCTCCCACATTTGATCTGTGTCGGATAGACTCCTCCACACTTTCCCCGCCCGCGAGCCGCCCCCATGCTCCATGTGTTATTCAGCGTTTACCTGAAGATGCTGGTGCTCTACAGCCCGTTCTTTGTGCTGTCCTGCTTTATCAGCCTGACCCGTGGCTATTCCAGCAAGGAGCGTCGGCGCCTGGCGTGGAAAGTTGCACTGGCCACCCTGGTATCGAGCGTGCTGCTCTACCTGTTTGGCCGGGTGATTTTCAGTGTGTTCGGCATTACCGTCGACGCGTTCCGTATCGGCGCCGGCAGCGTGTTGTTTATCTCCGCCCTGGGCATGGCCCAGGGCAAGTCGGCGGTGCAGACCGACAACGTGCAGCAGGACGTGACCATCGTGCCGCTGACCATCCCCCTCACCGTCGGCCCCGGCACCATCGGCGCCTTGCTGGTGATGGGCGTCAGCCAACCACACTGGGACGACAAGCTTACCGCCATCCTCAGTATTGCCCTGGCCAGCCTGACGGTGGGCGTGGTGCTGTACCTGTCCAACCGTATCGAACGCATTCTCGGCGACCAGGGCTTGCAGATTGTCAGCCGGTTGATGGGCCTGTTCGTCTGCGCCCTGGCCGCGCAAATCATTTTTACCGGGGTACGCGGCTACCTGGTGCCCTAGATCCGGTATTTGGCGATAGCCATTTCCACTTTGTCACCGGCGCTTTCGCGCATCAGTTGGACGGTTTTCTCGTTGACCATAGAGGTATTGAGCACCAGGCAAGTCTGCCCGCTGAAGGCCTCGAACGAGGAGCTGTCCCACTCCAGGAAGGGCAGGCCCACCTGTTTATCCACACCATGGGTGCTGTAGGTCACCAGCACCATGATCAACTCGCCGTCTGTTTCAGCGCAGGAGGCCAGGCCGAAATCGCCGCCCTCATGCACCGCGCAATTGCGCTTGAACAGCTCGAAAGACGCTGGCTGACGCTTCAATGCATCCAGCGCATCGGCGGCCAGCTTGGGCAAGGCGCTAAGCAGTGGCCCGAACAGCGCCGTCGACGTCAGCATCGAGGCGATGATATTCAGCGCCGCCAGTTGCACCGTCAGGCCCTTGCCCGCACGCGAGACCCGCTCAAAGCGACTGCGCAGCGGCAGCCACCCCAGGCTGACCATCACCTTGATAAATTCCTCGTACCACGCCTCGCTGCCCCGCTGGACGTTCAGCACATCGCTCACATAACTGCTGGCCAGCAGATAGCTTTTGCGTACGTATTCGCGGTTCAACGCCGACAAGCCTTCGGCAAATGAAATCACCCCGTTGTTGACCACGGCCGCATTGCAATCATCGTCGCGATCCAGCGCGCAAGCGGCCTGCCTGGCAGGTGCGCCCGGCAATTTGTAGGCGGCAATCAACTTGCGCCTTTTTTTACTGTTGATCCTTCTGTGACGTCGCTCCATTTTCTGTTCTCCACAAGCACCCCACATGGGGCTTGCTTCCACCCTAGTCCAGGGAGCTGCGGGGTTTCCATGCGATAAACATCCCTTGGACTGCCCCGCCCAAAACCAGCGTCCAGCAATGACAAGGCGCGGCGGGCAGGCGTGCGGTTTTCATCGCATAAAAAAGAAAAAGCTCCGAACAACGCCAGGGGAATCCCTGGGTTATTCGGAGCTTTCCGGCAGCCAACCGGGCTGTTTTCAGGAGTTGGGTTTGTCGCCATACCAACGTGGTGTGTACACCCACTCGCCGCCACCCGCGCGCGGGAACACACAGGTGGTGGATGAACCGATCAGCACCATGGTGCGCATGTCCACCTGCTCGGGCGTCAGTTGCCCCAAGGTAGTGACGCGCAGCGTCTGGCCTGGACGACCGATGTCACGGCCCAGCACCACCGGCGTCTGCGGCGTGCGATGCAGCGCGACGATCTCCAGGGCGCGTCCCAGTTGCCAAGGCCGCGACCTGGAGATCGGGTTGTAGAACGCCAAGGCCAGGTCGGCCTGGGAAGCCAGGTCCAGGCGTTTTTCGATGATCGCCCAGGGCTTGAGATTATCCGACAGCGACATCACACAGAAGTCATGCCCCAGCGGCGCGCCCGCCTGGGCAGCGGTGGCCAGCGAAGCGGAAACCCCCGGCAGGATTTCCAGGTCGACCTGATGCCACGCCGGCTCGCTGGACTCGTGCAGCGCCTCGATCACCGCTGCGGCCATGGCGAATACACCCGGGTCACCAGAGGACACCACCACCACCGAGCGGCCTTGCGCGGCTAGCTCGAAGGCGTGGCGGGCGCGCTGCATTTCTTCGCGGTTGTCAGTGCAGTGTTGCACTTGGTCGTCCCGGAAAGGCCCGGCCATGCGCACGTAGGTTTCATACCCCAGCACATCGGTGCAACGCGCCAGTTCCGCCTTCACCGCCGGCACCATCAATTCAGCAGCGCCGGGGCCCAGGCCAATCACCGCCAGACGCCCGCGGGGGCGCCCAACCTGTGACAGATCCAAGGGCTGCTCGGCCACGGTGATACTGATGTCCGCAACGGGTTCCAGTACGGCAAAACGCAGCGGTACGCCCAAGGCCGACGCGGCTTCATGCAAGGACGCGTCAGCCATCTGCAGGTCGCTGGCCAGCAGGCAGGCCAGGGATTGCACCGCGATCCCCGCCTCATGCAGTGCTTGGCGCACACGCTCGGCCAACTGCGCACCCGGCCGGCAGGTGGCGTAGACATTCTGCGGGTAAATCAACAACTCGTTGGCTGCCGGTGTGCGCTCGGCACTGCCCACATGAATCGCCAGGCGCGCCTGTTGATCCTGAGGCAGGTTAGCGTCCTCCAGCCATGGCGCCGCGCCTTCAATGCGCACGCTTTCGCCGGCCAGAAGGTCGCAGACAAAGCGTTTGCCCAGCTCGATGTCGGCCAGTTGATAGCCCGCCGGCGGGTTGAGCAGGCAGGTGCCAAAACGCAACTCGCCGCTGGTGGTGATGGCGGCGGACACGCCGAGCGCTGCGGCAATGTCGCGCGCCATCAGGTTCACGCCCCCCAGGCCACCGAGCAACGGCACCACAGCGCTGCCGTCTTCAGCCACGGCCAGCACGGCGGGTTCTTCGCCCTTTTCCAACAGCAACGGTGCCAGGGTGCGAATCACAATGCCCGCGGCGCACAGGGCAATCAGTGGCGTGCCCTGCTGATAAAGCTGACGCAAGGTCGCGCCGAATTCGCTGTAGGTACGGTCTGCCCCCTCAACCCGTGTGGCCAGGCCGTGGATCAACGCGCCGGGGTAAACCTGCTGGAGCCTGCGCGCAGTCGCCAGGCTGCCTTGGCCCAGAATCACAATCGCCGGGGTCATCAACCTTGCCACCTTTCACCGGGCACGATGATCAGTGAGAAATACGGCGACGACATCGGCTCCACCTGATCCAGCGGCACGATCTTCTGGTTGGCCATGGTCGCGCGTTCCACGTACAACGCCCGCTCGGCCAGACCCAGTTCTTTCAACACCTGGCGCACTTTCGGAAAGTTGCGCCCCAGCTTCATGATCACTGCGGCATCGGCATCCGCCAGGCGGCGCTTGAGGTCCTCATGGGGCAATACGCCCGAGAGCACCGACAAGCTCTGGTTGCGATACACCAACGGCGCGCCGAGCACCGAGGCACCACCGAGCATCGAGCACACACCCGGAATCACCTGGGCCTCGTAGCGCTCGGCCAGGCGGTCATGCAGGTACATGTAGGAGCCGTAGAAAAACGGGTCACCTTCGCAGATCACCGCCACGTCGCGGCCCGCGTCCAGGTGCGCGGCCACGTCGAGGCTGGCATTGTCGTAGAAGTCGCTGATCACCTGCTCGTAGGACAGCGGCGCCGGCAGCACTTCGGTGGTCACCGGGTACACCAGCGGCATCAGGGTCTGTTGCGGCACCAGGTGGTCCTCGATGATGCCGAAGGCGTTGCCCTTCTTGCCTTTGGCCACGAAGTACGCCACCACCGGCGATTCACGCAGCAGGCGCAGGGCTTTGAGGGTAATCAGTTCCGGATCACCGGGGCCGACGCCCAGGCCGATCAAACGTCCGCGCAGCTGCATTATTCGACCTCCGTGGCCAGGGCATTGACGGCGGCGGCAGCCATGGCGCTGCCGCCCAGGCGACCTTGCATGATCACGAACGGCACCCCACGACTATCAGCGGCGAGCATGGCCTTGGATTCGGCGGCGCCGACAAAGCCCACCGGAAAACCCAGGATCAACGCCGGCTTCGGCGCACCGGCATCGAGCATTTCCAACAGGTAGAACAACGCGGTCGGCGCGTTGCCGATCACCACCACACTGCCTTCCAAATGCGGACGCCACAGTTCCAGAGCGGCGGCGGAACGGGTATTGCCCAACTCCCGCGCCAGCTCCGGCACGCTGTCGTCGCGCAGGGTGCAGATCACCGGGTTATTGGCTGGCAGGCGTGCGCGGGTCACGCCTTCGGACACCATCCGCGCATCGCACAGAATCGGCGCACCAGCGGCCAGCGCATCGCGCCCGGCCTTGCCCGCACCTTCGGAAAACTGCAGACCGTCGATGGCCTCGACCATGCCGCACGCATGGATCACCCGCACCGCGAGTTTTTCCAAATCAGCCGGGATGCGGTCCAACTTGGCTTCCGCGCGAATAATGGCGAAGGAGTTGCGATAGATCTCCTGACCGTCGCGGATGTAATCAATCATCGGTGTTGCTCCGTGGACGAGCGCGCAACAGGGCGCCCGCCGCTTCAATGGAAAGAGTACGCGCGTGCAGCCGGCCGAAACCAGGCTGGGCTGCATCGCGAAAATAGAGGTCGTATTGGCCGGGGCTCACCGCCAGCAAGGTGACTGGCGCGGTGTGCGCGGCAGCGCAGGAGCGCAGGCAGCCGGACAGATGCACCTCAACGCCCGGTTGCAGAGCGGCCAGTTGCACGGCGTCGGCCTTGGTGTCGGCCAAGCCTTTTGCGCAGCCGCTGGAACCGGTGCAGGCAATCATGCGCGCCAGCGGGTGGTCGAGCGAGCAGATAAAGCCCAGTTGCGCCAGGCGCTCGGTCACGGCGTAAGGCTTTTCGACGTTGGGCACCAGCACGCCCTGCCAAGGGGTGAAGCGCAAGGTGCCGTCCCCATAGTCACTGGCCAGTTGTGCGGCGCCCTTGAGCATCGCCGGGTCCAGGCGGCCCAAGGGCGCGAGGGCGGCGACATAGAACTGATTCTTTTGCACTTGTGGATAAGTGCCCACCTGGAGCGACGCGTCGCTGGCCGGACGTGTGAAGCCGTCGACTGGCAGCAACGGCAAGCGCAAATGGCTCAGCACGTTATCCACAGGCAAATGGCGCATGCGCGTTTGCTCTGGGGTGGCGAGGTCCAGAAAGGCTTCCAGCACTGCCACGACCAACCCATGCCCCTGGTTCAAAGGCACGGCGGCCAGGGGCGCATCCAGACCGGGACAGCCGGCCAGGCCAAACGCGAGCAGGGTTTCGCCATGGCGTACGAAGGCCGACAACCACAGGTCGTGGTGATGCTCGAGCATCGCCAGGTCTTCGCCGCCATCGAGTTGCACCGCGAACTTGGCTGACAGCTCATGGAAACGCGGATGGTTCTCCAGGGTGGCGAGGATCTGCGCGGCCAGCGGGCGGGTGTCGAACAGCATCTGCGGGTCAATGCCGGCGCTGGGGCTGAGCATCAGGTTGCGCACGTCGTCACCGCCCGCGTTGCTGGGCCCCAGGCCCGCCGCCAGCAGTCGGGCGATCAACGCTTCCTGCTCGGCGCCGATGCCGCGGATCTGCAGGTTGGCGCGGTTGGTCGCCTCGATCACCCCGCCCGCATACGCCTGGGCCGCGTCCGCCACGGCGTGGGCCTGGGCGGCAGTGATCGCGCCGCCCGCCAATTTGACTCGGCAAATGCCACCGTCCAACGCCTGGACAATACGCAGCAACCCCGGACAAGCCGAGGGGCGCAAGGTATTCACAGCGGGCGTTGGGTTCACGGGGCTACCGGTTGACAGGTAAAGGCGCGGTATTATGCCTGCTTTGTCCGGCGGCATGAAAAGCCTGCCCGTCGGATGTCGTTCAAGGAATTGATATGTCGCCCTGGCTGACGGTTGTAGGCATCGGTGAAGACGGCTTCAAAGGCCTGGGCAGAAATGCCCGGCATGCCCTGTTGCGCGCCACGCAGATTATAGGCGGCCAACGCCAGTTGGACCTGTTGCCGGTGTGTATTCGTGGCGAACGCCAGGCGTGGCCGAGCCCGTTTTCCCTGGATCCAGTGTTGTCGCGGCGCGGGGAGCCCGTGTGCGTTCTGGCCAGTGGCGATCCGATGCTCTATGGCGTCGGCGCCAGCCTGGCGCGGCAAGTGCCAGCTGAAGAGTTGTTGATTTTGCCCGCGCCATCGTCGGTATCCCTGGCGGCGGCGCGCCTGGGCTGGCCGTTGCAGGAGGTGATGACTTTATCCGTGGTGGCTCGTCCGGTGGCGGCACTTAATGCGCATCTGGCCAGTGGCGTGCGCTTGTTGGTGTTGAGCAATGACGCTAGCAGCCCCGCTTTGATTGCCGCGTTGTTGGTCGAACGTGGTTTTGGCTCCAGCCGCATCAGTGTGTTTGAACATTTGGGCGGCCCGGCTGAACGGCGTATCGACGGGCACGCGCAAGCGTGGGAGCACACGGCGGTTGCCGATTTGAACCTGGTCGCCATCGACTGCCTGGCGGATGCGAACGCACCGCGTCTGTCGCGTCTTGCCGGCTTGCCGGACTCGGCTTTCAAACACGATGGCCAACTGACCAAACGCGATGTGCGCGCCATGACCCTCGCCCGCCTCGCGCCCATGCCGGGCGAACTGTTATGGGACGTGGGCGCGGGCAGTGGCTCCATCGGTATTGAATGGATGCGCACCCATCCCAGCTGTCGCGCCTTCGCGATCGAAGCCGACGCAGGCCGACAAAGCCTGATCGAACACAACCGCGACGCCCTCGGCGTGCCCGGCCTGCAACTGATTCGCGGCAAGGCGCCGGAGGCATTAAGCGGCCTGGAAACACCAGACGCCATCTTCATCGGCGGCGGCGTCACCCGCGACGGCGTGCTCGATACCTGCTGGCAACACCTGCGCCCCGGCGGCCGCCTGGTTGCCAATGCCGTGACCCTGCAAAGCGAAATGACCTTGATGAACTGGCGTGCCGAGCATGGCGGTGAACTGACCCGCATCCACGTGGCCCAGGCGCAGCCCCTGGGCGAGTTCGATACCTGGCGCCAGGCGCTGCCGATCACGTTGCTGGAAGTGATCAAACCGTTATGAAAAGGATTCTTTTACTGGGCGGCGTCACGGAAGCGCTGGCCATCGCCCGTACCTTGGGGCCGGAACACGTCTACAGCCTGGCCGGTGTGGGCCGCGTACCCTCCGACCTCACATGCCAGGTGCGGGTCGGCGGCTACGGCGGTAGTGAAGGCCTGGCGCAGTTTGTACGTAACGAACGCATCAGCCTGATCCTTGATGCCACGCACCCGTATGCGGCGCAGATCAGCCGCAACGCGGCCGAGGCTGCAAGGGCATGCGGCGTACCTTGCTGGGCATTAAGACGCCCGGCGTGGCAGCCGCAGCCGGGGGATGATTGGCGAGAGGTCGCCGACTGGGCCGAACTGGTCGAAGCGCTCAAACCCTTCAAGCGCCCGCTGTTCACCTTGGGTCGCGAACCCTTGCAGCACCTCGACGAAATCCCCGCCGAGCAGTTCTGGACCTTGCGCGCGCTGGATGTGTATCCGGGCAACAAGCGCTGTGAAGTGATCGGCGCACGCGGGCCGTTTTTGATCGAGGATGAACGGACGTTATTCGAAGAACGGCGGATTGATGTGCTGATCAGCAAGAACAGCGGCAGCACCGCCACAGAGCCGAAGCTGGAAGTGGCGCGTGAGCGGGGGGTGCCGGTGTTGGTGTTGAAGCGGCCGGTGTTGGCTGCCGTAGATCGAGAATTTACGGCAGTGGCAGCGTTGCTACAGGCAATCACCCTTTTCTAAACACCACCTATCCAATGTGGGAGCGGGCTTGCTCGCGAAGGCAGTGTGTCGGCCAAAACATCCAGCGACTGACACACCGCTTTCGCGAGCAAGCCCGCACCCACAGTGTTCAGCGTCGCCTGGTGCGCCGCGTCCCTTCTGCAAAATTGGCAAGCGGCCGTTCTCGTCTATCCTCAAACCCAACACTGCGACACCAAACCACACCCGCCCTTTTTACTTATCCCCCCCGATCAGGCTAAATACCCGCCTGATCGTTTAACCCTACGGATTATCCGCCATGGCCCGTCAACGCTTTGCAATTGCCTGGATCGCCTGCCTAGCAGTGCTGTTCAATGCGTTTGCCATGCCGTTGGCCAGTGCAATGCAGCAGACGGATGACCCGGTCAAGCGTCTGATGTGGGGCGGGTTCTGTTCGTCCAATGGCGCGAGCCTCAAGGCGATTGCCCTGGGCAAGCTGGAAAATCCCGCACCGCCGGACGATCACTCCGCCATGCAGCATTGCTGGTGTTGCTCAGGTTCGGCGCCGTTGGTGGCGCTGCCGGGGCATGTGCCGCAGTTGTATGTGACGCGCTTCGAGGCGGTGCAGAACTTGCCGCCGCGCTTATTGCAAAATCCTACGCCACGCCAGCAATGGCCAAGCCTTAATCCGCGCGCCTCTCCAACGGTCTGAGCTTCTTCGCAAGTGAACTGCGTTTAGAACCGTTCTGGAGAACTGCCATGCTTAAATCTTCCCTGCTTCTGGCCGCGTTGCTGCTGCCGGTGTTCAGTGCTGCCAATGCCGAGGACTACCAGGCCGGTGACCTGTTGGTGAGCGATCCCTGGTCTCAGGAACTGCCACCGAATGCGCCTACCGTCGCCGCCTACTTTGTAATTCATAACACCGGGGCGGCCCCGGATCGCCTGCTCAGCGTTGAAACCAGCGTTGCCGAAAAAGCCGAGCTGCATGAGCACGTGATGCAAGGCGATTTGATGAAGATGCAGCAAGTACCCAGCGTTGCCGTACCGGCCAAGGGTGAGCTGACCTTCGCGCCGATGGCTTACCACGTCATGCTGCTGGGCCTCAAAGACCGCAGCCTGTTGGCCGATGGCAAGCAATTCCCTCTGACCCTGACCTTCGAAAAAGCCGGCAAGGTCCAGGTGCAAGTGTCGGTGCACAAAGCGCCGCCAATGGCCGGCCACGAGCATATGCACGCCCAGTAAGCCAAACCCGATGGGCGCCCCTCGCGCCAGGTTGTCTCCCCACCGCCGCCTGATGCGCGGCAGTTGGATCAGCCTGTTCGCCATGCTGATGATTTTTATCGGTCCGCTGATTTCCCAAGCGATGCCGATGGATCATCACGCCAGCATGTCCATGACCATGGACATGCCCAACTGCCATGGTGAACCTGCGCAGCACAGCAAAGCCCCCGACGAGCATCATGTTCTCTGGGAAAAATGCGGCTATTGCAGCTTGCTGTTCAGTTGCCCGGCCCTGCCCGGCAGCGTCTGCTACGCAACCCTCGGCACCC